>CALCCU010000131.1 GCA_937900515.1 uncultured Gammaproteobacteria bacterium
AGCCGCCGCTTCAGTACCAGTATTCTTTCTCACTAATAATTTATTATTACTCAACCAGTTTCCAGATGTTGACGCAGATCGTAATGCAGGAAGAGAGCATTTTCTCATCAAGTATAGTAAACATTCTGCTAGCCAATTATTTAGTCTATTTAATATACTCGCCTTCACCAGTTTAATTGTAGCTATCTACTGGTCGCTTTTACCTGTTTGGGCATTATTAGGTGTATTACCTGCATCCATTGCTCTAACTGCAAGTGCAGAACTGCTGACCCGACCTAATCAAGATCAAATACTCTTATCCACAATGTCTAAAAATGTGGCCGTAAATTTATTAACCCCTATTTTAATCGCTATAGGTGTGATGTTATGACAGCAAACAATCTTCAAGCAGTGGACTCATCATCTATCGTTCCAGCCTATATTTACGATCAAATTGCTGATGCACTTGCAGATAAAGGTTATTGTATTTTTGATAGTTTATTACCTGGCGAAATAACAGAAACACTCTATCAATATGTCAGTAGTCTTAGTGCGAGCGATTATCATGCTGCAGGAATTGGCCGTCAACAACAGTTCCATCTCAACCATACTATTCGAAACGATGAAACTCTTTGGTTAGAAGAAGAGAATGCCACTGATAATATCTATCTAAAATGGATGACGAATTTACGTAGTGAAATTAATCAGCGGCTCTATCTGGGACTATTTAAGTATGAAGCTCACTATGCGCATTATGAAGCAGGTGCATTCTATCAACGCCATATTGATGCCTTTAAAGGCAAATCAAATCGGGTATTAACAACCTTGTTATATCTCAACCCTGACTGGAAGGAAGAGGATGGAGGAGAACTGTTACTCTATTCTTCATCTGAAGAGTCTACAAATGAAGTGGTAGAACGTGTATTACCCACCTACGGCAAGTTTCTAGTTTTTTTAAGCGATCAATTTCCACATGAAGTATTGAAAGCAAACCGTGATCGCTACAGCATCGCAGGCTGGTTTCACGTCAACAGTTAAAAAATACTGACTAGCTACCGAACATTTCACCTACCGCTTTGCTCAGTTCAGGTGATCTATCTGCAGAACGTAATACGTCCATTACTTTATGTCTCATTGTTGGCATAAACATCAAATCTGCTAACAGCTGACTAAACGCTGCCTGTCCAGCATTATTTTTGGCTAGTTGCTCAACAAATAACTTACAAATCACTGGCTGCTCTAACACGTGCCACAAGCGACCTGTAATCGTTGCTAACAATTCGATATTAGTACTACAAGAATGCTCTAATACCTGTTTGACCATTCTTGTAACCAAACCTTTGGAAGCACTATTTGATACTGCACGCAAACAAGCCGAAAGTTGAGCAATATCAGGCTCGGTTTCTTGCAGTTCATTATGAAGTCGCAAAGCAAATACTTCTACCACTCCTAATTCGACTTCAACATTTTCAAGAAATGTAGTCAGCATCATGAAGGGTTCTGTAGGCAAAAAGGGAATTGCTCCGATCAGACTAAGCGTTTCAATTTCATCCATTCTGGCCGCGAAGTCAGCGATACCTTGCATACCTAATGCTTGCCATTTATCAAAACCTGTTTCACCAGCAAAATAATCTTTAACATCAGCGTAATAAGGAGATGGTTTGAGTGCTAAGTTTTTAGTCACCAGACTATTGAATGCAGCCATGCGATCTTCACGCGGCTTGAAAGAGTACGGGCTATCTTTTAAAGCACCTTCAATACGTTGACCATTATCCGCAGCCAGCATGCATTCACCAACTCGATCTAACAACATGACAAGAAACTCATCTCGTGCTGCCTGAATCAGTATGCCTTGCTCATCTAAAGGAAAGTTAAGGAACCAAACGTAACGGTTATCTACCTGCTCCGGATTCCAGAACACGATGCCAAATAATGCTGACCGTTTAAACGGGTAAGGATAGGGTTTCTTTGCATGTTCAAAATTAAAAAACTCATCAGGGGCAAGTTTAATAACTCGTCGCCCCATATCAAATACACGGTATTTCGCACCACTCTGACGTAAAAACTCACTTAGGGTGCTAATTTTATCTGTCGCCATAGTAAAAACTCTCTAAGTGCTAGTGCCTATGTTCTGTATTCAGCATTGATTTTGACGTAATCGTAAGAAAAATCACAGGTCCAAACCGTATCATGACTATGACCACGACCTAACTTAACTCTGATTGTAATCTCATCTTGGCTCATCACTTGCTGACCTTGTTCTTCAGTATACGTAGCGGCAGGTTCACCATTATCAACAATGCAGACATTATCTAAATAAATAGCTACTTTCGATAGATCAAAATCTGCGAGTCCACTTCGTCCAACTGCAGCTAGAATCCGCCCCCAGTTTGGGTCAGATGCAAATAGTGCTGTTTTAACAAGAGGTGAGTGAGCGATGGTATAGGCAACTTGAC
The DNA here is from genome assembly GCA_937900515.1 of uncultured Gammaproteobacteria bacterium. Lineage (GTDB taxonomy): Bacteria > Pseudomonadota > Gammaproteobacteria > Nitrosococcales > Methylophagaceae. The sequence continues at coordinate 2,436 of CALCCU010000131.1, forward strand.
GGCATTCTTCGTCATCTTGTCCTTCTTCAATCTCAATGGCAATAAACTTAGTGGCCCCTTCGCCATCTCTTACAATCGCATGGGCCAACAACTGACTAATTTCAGCTATCACGGCATATAATTTTTGGCCGTCATCTGCGCCCAAATTTGTTATTTCAGTATTGTTAGCTTGCCCAGTTGCCATTAATAAACACGAATCATTTGTTGATGTATCACCATCAACAGTAATTCGGTTGAATGACTGTGCCATTGACTGTTGCAGCATTAAATCTAACGTCGCTTGATTAACATTAGCATCGGTTGCAATATACGACAGCATCGTTGCCATATCAGGACGAATCATACCTGATCCTTTGGCAATCCCGGTGATAGTCACTATCACGCCATCAATTTCAACTTGCTTTGATACTGCTTTGGCTATGGTGTCAGTCGTCATAATGCCATGAGCAGCATTAAACCAATTGTCCTCAGCTAAACTTTCAAAAGCAGCAGGGAATGCAGTAATTATTTTTTCAAGCGGTAATTGCTGACCAATTACTCCGGTTGAAAAAGGTAATACAGTATTATCAGCTTCACTCGCTAACACTGCAATACCATGACAACAAGCTTGAGCGGCTTGCATGCCGATTTCACCTGTACCCGCATTGGCATTACCAGAGTTAATTAATAAGTACTTTGGTGCAACTTCTGTTTGATGCTGTTTAGCCAGAGTAACTGGTGCTGCACAAAACGAATTTTGGGTATAAACAGCTGAGGTAACGGTACCTTCAGCCAGCTTAAATAAAACTAAATCAGTCTTGCCCGCAGTTTTAATTCCAGCACTTGCTACACCAATTTCAATACCATCAATTACTAACAATTCAGAAGCGATAGGCGCCGATAAATTAACAGCCATTAGCTAAGTGAACCGTGACATTGTTTAAATTTCTTACCTGAACCACATGGGCATGGATCATTGCGGCCAACTTTTTTGCCATCACGGGTAATGGGTTGTTGATGAGAAGGTAACTCTTCACCGCCATCTAAACTTTCAGACTCTTCATGTTGATATTCAACTTCAGCAGACTGGCGACGTTGCTCTTCTACCGCTTCAACATCTTCTGGATCACGAACTTGGACACGAGATATAACTGAAATAACCTCATGTTTAATGTTATCTAACATTGCTGAGAACATAGCGAATGCCTCACGCTTGAACTCTTGTTTTGGATCCTTTTGAGCATAACCACGTAAGTTAATACCTTGGCGCAGATAGTCCATTTGAGCCAAATGCTCTTTCCACTGACTATCGAGCGTTTGTAACATTACTGCTTTTTCAAAGTTACGCATTAATTCGCTTGTTACCGTTTGTTCTTTTTCTTCACAAGCTGCTTCTGCTGCTGCAAGGATTCGCTCTCGAATACCTTCTTCATGTAACTGACTATCTTCCTCTAACCATGAAGCAACGTTAAGATCTAAAGCAAAGTCATCACGTAAAGCAGCATCTAAGCCAGCAAGGTTCCACTGCTCATCAATACTATTGAGTGGAATATAGGTGCTAATAACATCATCAATTACTGTTGCACGCATAGACGTCACCATGTCAGCCACATCTTCCGCAGCCATCAACTCATCACGTTGTTCGTAAATAACTTTACGCTGGTCATTAGCAACATCATCAAATTCTAACAACTGCTTACGGATATCGAAGTTATGACCTTCCACTTTACGCTGGGCATTTTCAATCGCTCTTGAGACCCATGGATGTTCAATCGCTTCGCCTTCTTCCATGCCTAGTTTTTGCATCAAGCCTGACATACGTTCTGAAGCAAAAATACGCATCAAATTATCTTCAAGAGATAAATAGAAGCGACTTGAGCCCGCATCACCTTGACGCCCAGAGCGCCCTCGAAGTTGATTATCTACACGGCGTGACTCATGTCGTTCTGAACCAATGATATGCAAGCCTCCAGCAGCTAAAACTGCATCGTGACGTATTTGCCATGCTTTGGTTATTTTTTCTTTCTCTGCATCTGTCGCATCTTCACCTAAGGCGTCTAACTCAACTTCTAAACTACCGCCCAATACAATATCAGTACCACGGCCAGCCATATTGGTAGCAATGGTAACTGCTCCTGGTTGACCTGCTTGAGCAATAATATGCGCTTCTTTTTCATGGAATTTCGCATTCAGTACAGCATGTTTGATTTTTTCTTTCTTTAACAAGCCATCTAAATATTCAGAGCTCTCAATGGAGGAAGTACCTACTAATACAGGCTGTTTTCTCGCAACACAATCTTTAATATCTAACACCATCGCATCATATTTTTCTTTGGTCGTTAAATAAATCTGATCAGCAGCATCTTTACGTTGTGTTGGCTTATGCGTAGGTATAACAATTACCTCTAAACCATAAATTGACTGTAATTCAAACGCCTCTGTATCGGCAGTACCCGTCATTCCCGACAGTTTAGAATAAAGTCTGAAGTAATTCTGGAAAGTAATTGATGCTAAAGTTTGGTTTTCATTTTGGATTTTTGCACCTTCCTTAGCTTCAACAGCCTGGTGTAATCCTTCTGACCAACGACGACCAGGCATAGTACGCCCAGTAAACTCATCAACAATAACAACTTCGTCATTCTGAACAATGTAATCAACGTCTTTAGTGAATAACACGTGAGCACGAAGTGCAGCTGTAACATGATGCATCAAACTAATATTAGTGGCATCGTACAAACTTCCATCTTCACTCAACAATCCTTCTGCCATTAACAGGGTTTCTATTTTTTCATGGCCTGCTTCAGTAAAGTGTACTTGTTTTGCTTTTTCATCAAGAGTGAAATCACCCTCGACTTCAATCTCTTCATCTTCACCAATTTGTTTCGTCAAATTAGGAATTAATTTATCAACACGTTGGTATAATTCAGAACTATCTTCCGCTGGCCCCGATATGATAAGCGGCGTTCTAGCTTCATCAATTAAAATTGAATCAACCTCATCAATAACAGCAAAATGTAATTTACGTTGTACTTTATCTTCTAGACTAAACGCCATATTGTCGCGTAAATAGTCAAAACCAAATTCATTGTTCGTTCCGTAGGTAATATCACACGCATAAGCAGCACGTCGTGCATCAGGTGCTAATCCTGAAACAATAGTACCTGTTGTCATTCCTAAGAAACTATACAGCTGACTCATCCATGCAGCATCACGTTGAGCAAGGTAATCATTCACCGTAATGACATGAACACCTTCGCCTTCAAGCGCGTTAAGGTACACACCCAAAGTTGCGACCAATGTTTTACCTTCACCGGTACGCATTTCAGCAATTTTGCCCTGATTGAGGACCATACCACCAATCAATTGCACGTCAAAGTGTCGCATTCCTAATACCCGAATCCCAGCTTCTCTGACTACGGAAAATGCTTCAGGCAATAAGTCATCAAGCGTTTCGCCATCTTTCAAGCGTTGACGAAACTCAACGGTTTTTGCTTTTAGTGCTGCATCGTCTAATTGCTTAATATCGGTCTCAAATGCATTCGTTTTCTCAACATTCTTCCTTAACTGTTTAAGCACTCGGTCATTTCGACTTCCAAATATCTTGCTAAAAAACTTACTTACCATTGCTTGAGACTACCTGTAAATTACGGAACTTTTGTCCGTCAAAGATTATATAAAATGCTTAATTATAGCGTGTTGAAAATAAATTGGTCTTGCCTTATTAGATGGGGACGCTTACTCAATCATCAAGTGTTAACTTTTAACAAAATTATAAGGGTTAATGATTTTTCCATCACGGTGTACTTCAAAATGGACATGAGGCCCAGTTGAGCGGCCAGTTGAACCTATTAAGGCGATTGCATCACCTTTTTTTACTCGCATTCCCACTGAAACAAGTAACTTTTTGTTATGTGCATATCGGCTGATATAACCATTACCATGATCAATATCGATCATCTTCCCATAACCACTTCGTCTTCCCGTCCATGAAACAATTCCATCAGCAACAACTAATACATCACCGCCCTCTTTACCTGCAAAATCCAAACCTTTGTGCATAGTTTTTTTACCATTAAAAGGATCTGTACGGTAACCATAGCCAGATGAAATCCAACCTTCTTTGACGGGGTAGCCTTGTGGAATAGCCGATGTGATGTTTTGTCGAACTAAGTAGAGATCTTCAAGTAATGAGATTCGTTCATTTTGACTCTTGAACGATATATCTAAAGCATCTAAATCTTGGTGTAACTCTTCTGTGCTTAGAGGGCGACCTTCATTTTCTAACCCACCTTGTCCGGGTTGTTCAGACAAATCAAAAGCAGATAAATCAACTCCAGACTCTTCTGCCATCTTTTCAGCTAATGCACTCAACCTAATTGATTCGGCTTGCAACTGTCCAATACGTTTAGCGTAATAATTATTTTGAGAGTAATCTTCCTGCACTGATGTGTTCGAAGATATAAATTGAGGCAAAGTAGGTATTGCGTCTTGACTAGGTTTTAATTCATTAGTGTTACTAAATAATATTAGTGCTATCGCAGCAGCAACGAGTATAGTAAGAAATAAAGTTAGGTACTTTACAGACAAGTGAAAATGCTTATGTGTAGAATTCTTTGACGATATAATAATCACTTGCATATTTATTACTCTCTGACAAAAACCATTTCTGCTATGACCAATAAACTTGAACGTATTGATGCTATCTACACTAAAGACAACCGTCTTAGTCAATTATCACAACGCGTTCAAAGACTCAAGCAACTTAATGAAACGCTAAAATCTCTATTACCACCACAATTTTCTGAACACTGCTTTCTTGCTAATGTTAACGAGCACACACTCGTCATCCATACAGATAATGCAAGCTATGCTAGCCTACTTCGCTTTCAATCACCTACACTCTGCAAGGAATTATCTAAACACCTACCTCAAATTGTCAACAAACTCGATGTTAGAGTAAGACCAATTAATGATACTTCTTTAAATTCAGAAGTAAACTCTATCACGCTTCCCGATAATGCAGCTGCTGCCTTGCAACAAACAGCCGACACCATCGATGAAGGACCGCTGAAACAAGCCTTATTAAGGCTTGCTCAGCGTAGAAAATAAGTTCGACTAACTTGTTACAACAGATGCAGCTGGTCGACTGAATGATATCGGAGCGTCTTTTTCTTCATCAAAACTGACTAATTCCCACGCATCCGTTTCTACTAATAATTTTCTCAACAATTTATTATTTACTTCATGGCCAGACTTATGACCGCTAAAAGCACCAATTAAACTATGCCCAAGCAAATATAAATCACCAATAGCATCAAGTACTTTATGGCGTACAAACTCATCTTCATAACGAAGACCATCTTCATTCACGATGCGATAATCATCCAAGGCAATGGCATTATCAACACTTGCACCCAATGCAAGATTGTTTTCACGCAATTTTTCAATATCTTTCATAAAACCAAACGTTCTTGCACGACTGACTTCACGAACAAATGATGTGGAGGAGAAATCAACATCAACTTGTTGTGGTCGACCTGTAAATGCAGGATGTTCAAAGTCAATGGTAAATGAGACTTTAAAACCATCAAATGGTTCAAACTTCGCCCATTTATCACCATCTTCTAACAAAATTGGCTTTTTAATACGAATAAACTGCTTAGCTACCGACTGTTCCTCTATTCCTGCTGACTGTATTAGAAAAACAAATGGTCCAGCACTACCGTCCATAATCGGAACTTCAGCAGCACTAATATCAATAACTGCATTATCAATTCCTAGACCCGCAAATGCAGAAAGTAAATGCTCAACAGTTGAAACACTTTGACCATGCTGAATCAAACTTGTTGATAATAATGTCTCACCAACATTTTCAGCCTTAGCTTCAATTTCAACCACTGGGTCTAAATCAACGCGGCGGAAAATAATCCCAGAATTAGGAGCAGCCGGACGCAAGGTGAGGAAAACTGTATCACCACTATGCAAACCAACACCGGTTGCACGAATCACATTCTTCAATGTTCTCTGCTTTATCACGGCGTATACCCCTCTTTATAAAATTTAAACAACAAATAATAATATCATAGGATTAGGACTCCGAGCCAGCTTAGACCTTAGTCAGCTTGACGACGTAAGAAAGCAGGAATATCTAAATAATCCATATTCACATCACCATTAGCAACCTGTTTTTGTTGAGTTTGCTCTTCATTACGTTTCACAGTTGGAATGTCATAGTCTACTTCTGTAGGCTTTTTAACAATTTCAATTTGAGGTTTTACTGCTTCTGGGGCTACCGCTATTTGCGCAACTTTTTCGCCACCCAAACCTGTAGCTACAACCGTTACTCTAATTTCATCCATCATTTCAGGGTCGATCACAGTACCAACAACAACTGTTGCATCATCTGATGCAAATTGCTTAATAGTATTACCTACATCTTCAAACTCACCGATACCTAAGTCTAAACCACCTGTAATATTTACCAATACGCCACGAGCACCAGATAGATCAATATCTTCTAAAAGTGGACTTGACACAGCTAATTGAGCAGCTTCTTTAGCACGGTTTTCGCCCGATGCTTGACCTGTCCCCATCATAGCCATACCCATTTCTGACATTACAGTACGTACATCAGCGAAATCCACGTTAATCATACCTTCACGCGTGATTAATTCCGCAATACCTTGTACTGCACCTAAAAGAACGTCATTAGCAGCTTTAAATGCACCTAGTAATGTCATTTCACGGCCGAGTACTGCCAATAACTTTTCGTTAGGAATGGTAATCAATGAGTCAACATGTTGGCTCAATTCAGCGAGACCAGCATCTGCAATTTTAAGACGTTTTCCACCTTCAAATGGAAATGGTTTAGTCACAACTGCAACTGTCAAAATACCCATTTCTTTCGCAACTTGAGCCACAACAGGTGCTGCACCAGTACCAGTACCGCCGCCCATTCCTGCAGTGATGAATACCATATCAGCGCCTTTGATCACATCCATAATGCGTTCACGATCCTCTAATGCTGCTTGACGACCTACATCAGGATTGGCGCCAGCACCTAGCCCCTTAGTGATATCTGTTCCTAACTGTAACTGTGTAGTTGCAGCACTCTTACGTAATGCCTGGGCATCAGTATTGGCACAAATAAAATCAACACCTTCAATTTCATTTAACACCATATGCTCTAGCGCATTACCGCCACCGCCACCAACACCAATTACTTTAATGACCGCATTCTCGGTATAAGTATCTATCAATTCAAATGTCATTCTCTCTCTCCCCCAGATTTAACTTAAATATATCTTTAACTTTACTTATTTAGTACGTTTAAAAATTGCCTTGGAACCAACTCTTCATTCTTGCCAGCATGCCTTTAAATTCACTTGCTGTTTTTCTCTCACCCTGACTCACCATTTCTCCCTCATTACCAAATAACAAGAGGCCTACGCCCGTAGCATGAATAGGGTTTCTAACTACCTCTACAAGTCCACCCACATGTTGTGGCAAACCTAATCGAACCGGAAGGTGGAAAACTTCTTCAGCCAGCTCAACAACACCTTCCATTTTAGAACTACCACCTGTCAGTACTACACCAGCAGCCAGTAACTCTTCAAATCCACTTCGTCTTAACTCTGCTTGTACAAGCATCAATAACTCTTCATAACGAGGTTCAACGACTTCAGCCAAAGTCTGTCTCGCCAGTTGTCGAGGAGGTCTATCACCCACACTCGGCACTTCAATAGTTTCATCTTCACGAGCTAATTGAGTTAGTGCACAGGCATATTTCATCTTAATTTCATCGGCATACTGCGTTGGCGTACGTAGAGCTACAGCAATATCATTAGTCACTTGATCGCCTGCAATTGGTATTACCGCTGTATGACGAATTGCACCATCAAGAAATACTGCTATATCAGTCGTACCACCACCAATATCAACAAGACACACACCTAACTCTTTTTCATCGTGTTCTAAGACAGAATAGCTCGACGCCATTTGCTCTAAGATGATGCCATCAACAGTTAAACCACAACGCTCAATACACTTACTAATATTTTGGGCTGCGCTCACAGCACCTGTTATCAAGTGTACTTTTGCTTCTAGGCGAACACCCGACATACCAACAGGTTCACGAATACCCTCTTGATTATCAATAATATATTCTTGCGGCAACACATGTAATAACTGTTGGTCTCCAGGAAAATGAACAGCCTTGGCAGCATCGAGCACTCGTTCAATATCGCCTTGTGTCACTTCCTTGTCTCGAATGGCAACCGTACCATGTGAATTAAGGCTTCGAATATGACTTCCAGCAATACCTGCATACACAGAATGGATCTGACAACCAGCCATTAATTCAGCTTCTTCTACTGCTCGCTGAATCGATTGCACCGTTGATTCGATATTGACTACAACCCCTTTTTTCATACCACGTGCAGGGTGTGAACCTATACCAATAATATCAAGTGCATTGTCTTTAGGCCCTGCATCAAGGTTCGGTGCAGCAACAATTGCAACAACCTTCGACGTACCTATATCCAAACCGACAATTAAGTCTCTTTCACTTCTTTTTGACATCATACTGTCCCGTTAAACTCAGGTTGCTTGCCTGATTTCCAATTTATCGCTAAACCGTTGGTATAACGCATATCAACGATATTAATTTGATCCTGATATTCAGAAAACTGTGTTGTATAAAGCGCTACAAAACGTTTCAATCGATTTTCACTATCTGCTCGACCTAATTTCACGGTCATACCGCCCTTGATATATAAGGACCATGATCGTCTGTTATCCATTGTTATTGAGCTCAGTTCCAAACCTATTGGCCCAAACATTTCTACTATTTCAGCGTACCGTTTAACCATTAATGTATTGGTAGATTCAGGCCCTTTTAGTAACGTTAGTTCTTTTGGGAAACTAGACTTAGGAGGATAAAATAAATCACCATCGCTATTCACCAACCCTGCCTGTCCCCACTTTGCGATGGCCTGCTGCTCTTCAACAACTAAATGAATCGTATCTGGCCAACTCCTTTTTACTTGTATCTGCTTCACCCATGGCGCCGACTCACCTGCTTCACGTAATTTAGCAACATCGATATTAATAAAACTGCCTGTTACATAGGGCTTCACAGCCGCAACAAGCGATGCTTTATCAACATGAGTTAGCTCCCCATCTACAGTCACATGCAAAATGGGTAAGGTATCCTCTTTCTGAAGCCATACCACGCTTAGGGCAGTTACAAACACAAACATAATGATGAAGGTATTTCGTAATAACGGACCCCATGCAATATCTGGTTTTCCCCATGACATCGGCTGCCGTTCTTTACGAACAGGCTTACGTGTAGCACCACGACGATGAGTATTTTTAGCCATTTATTTTGACCTCCATACTATTCTCAAGGATTTTCCACACTAACTGTTCGAAGCTGATACCAGCCTGTTTAGCGGCCATTGGAACCAAACTATGATCGGTCATTCCAGGAACGCTATTCGCTTCGAGCAAATAAAACTGTCCCGTTTGATCACGCATAAAATCAATTCGTCCCCAACCAGACATTCTCAAAGCAGCAAACGCTTTCTTAGCAATTTCTTGGCATTCGGCTTCATCTTTATCGCTCATACCACAAGGGCATAAATATTCTGTATTATTCGACTGATATTTCGCTTCAAAGTCATAAAAATCGTTTGGTGTTTTAAGTCGAATCACCGGTAATGCATCATCATTCAATAGTGCTACGGTATATTCCTCACCCTCGATCCACTGCTCCGCAATCACTTCGGCATCAAACTCAGTTGCCACTTCAATGGCTTGTTTCAACTCATCAGCAGATTTTACTTTCGTCATACCAATGCTTGAGCCTTCATTTACAGGTTTGATAATGACGGGCAAACCTAATTCTGCAATAACAGCATCGCTATTACTTTCAGCTGTAACCTGCACAAATTTTGCAGTTGGCAAGCCATGTTGAATCCATACTTGCTTGCTGATCAGTTTATTCATCGACAGTACTGATGCAGTAATATCACTACCCGTAAATGGAATATTTAATGATCTCAGTACACCTTGGATCTCACCATCCTCGCCGCCTCTGCCATGTAGAATGATAAAGGCGCGATCATAATTACCATCTCGTAAATGCTTACTTACATTAACATCCACATCGACTCGATGAGCATCCACACCTTGTTCCAGTAAGCTAGTTAATACTGCTTGACCACTATTAAGTGAAATAGCACGCTCCGCCGAGCGTCCGCCCAGTAAAACGGCAACACGACCAAACTCAGCAGCAACCTTCACTGAAACACTCATGCTGACTCTCCAATGATATGCACTTCTGGGATTAATATAACGCCAGAATCTGTACTTACTTTTTGCTGAACTAAGCCAATCAGAGCTTCAATATCTGCTGCTGACGCAGAGCTATCACTAACAATAAAATTGGCATGCTTTTCTGATACACGAGCCCCACCAATACTCAGGCCTTTATAACCACCCGACTCTATAAGACGTCCAGCAAAGTCGCCTTCTGGATTTCTAAATACAGAACCCGCACAAGGTTGATTAGTTGGCTGACTAATATTGCGTTTCTTTAACAAAGCCTTGATTTGCTCTAACTCTTGAGCAGGTTCGCCATGTTCAAGTTTCAATTTTGCAGCAACAAACCACTCTCCCTCAGGCAACTCAACATGACGGTAAGCCACTTTAAAGTCTTCAGGTTTACGAACTTTTATCGCCCCATCACGATTCACCGTAGTGATTTCAGTCACCCAATCCCATGTTTCATTTTGATGTGCTCCAGCATTCATTGCTAAGGCGCCGCCCATAGTGCCTGGGATTCCTGCTAAAAATGCACTACCTGTTAAACCTGCTTGCGCTGCTTTCTTAGCCAATTTCCCGCAGTAAACGCCCACTTCAAATGAGACAATTTCACCTTCAAACTCTAATTGCTGTAGTGAGCCTGCTATTGAAATCACGGTGCCAGGGAAACCACCATCACGTACTAATACATTACTTCCAAGACCTAGCCAGAAAACAGGCTCATCTTTAGGTAGCTGAGCTAAGAAAACAGCTAAATCTTTCACACTCTCTGGACGATAAAAGCGTTGAGCAATGCCACCTACACGCCATGAAGTATGCTTTGACAAAGGTTCATTTAATCTTAGCTCACCTTTTAGATTCTCAAATATCATTTGGCCCTCCCAATTGTTCAGGGAGTTCACGTGCAATTCGGCCGATATCACCAGCACCAAGTGTTAATAACAAATCATTGTCATTTAGAACACTTGGCAATACATTGAACAGTTCTTGTTTATCTTCGACAAAGATTGGTTCAACTTGACCTCGAAGGCGTATTGAACGACATAAGCTTTTTGCATCTGCACCAGCAATCTTAGCTTCACCAGCAGGATATACTTCCATCACTATTAGGACATCAGCTTCCGAGAGTACTTGAGCAAAGTCTTCAAATAAGTCGCGAGTACGTGTGTAACGATGAGGTTGAAATATTAGGACTAAACGATTATCACTCCAACCAGCACGGACAGCGTTCAATGTAGCCGTAATTTCTGTTGGATGATGCCCATAATCATCAACTAACGTAACTTGACCAGTGCCTGTTTTAATATCGCCCAAAATATTAAAGCGTCTATTTACACCTGCAAAACCAGATAATGCACGGCGACAGGCATCAATTGACACACCTAATGTTCTTGCTACAACTAAACCTGCAGTCGCATTAAGTGCGTTATGTAAACCAGGCATATTGAGAGTCATATCGAAACTCTGATCAGACTCTTTATCAATAACACTAAAATGACTCTGACCACGATCTTGTTTCAAGTTGATGATTTGGAAATCTGCGTCATCATGTGTGCCATACGTTTTCACTGGACGAATTACATCTGTTAGTAATTCTCTCACTACCGGATCATCAATACACATGACAGCTAAACCGTAAAACGGTAGGTGATGTAAAAACTCAACAAAAGTTGCTTTCAACTTTTCAAAATCATTGTCATACGTGGCCATATGATCTTCATCGATATTAGTTACCACAGAAATCATCGGCTGCAAAAATAAAAATGAAGCATCACTCTCATCAGCTTCAGCAATCAAAAAGCGACCTGTACCTAATTTTGCATTACTACCGACACTATTTAACCGTCCACCAATCACATAGGTAGGATCGAGATCACCTTCGCTTAATAAAGAGGCCATTAAACTTGTTGTCGTTGTTTTTCCGTGTGTGCCAGCAATCGCGATACCGTAACTAAATCGCATTAGCTCGGCTAACATTTCAGCTCTAGGCACAACAGGAATACGTTGCTCACGTGCTGCAACTAATTCAACATTATCTTCAGCAACCGCAGTCGTTACGACAACCACATCGGCATCATCGAGATAACTAGGATCATGACCTATCATCACTATCGCACCTAAAGTTCGTAGATGTTCAATCAATGAATTATTAGCGAGATCGGAACCAGACACTTGATAACCCAAGTTCAATAGCACTTCAGCTATCCCGCCCATACCCACTCCACCAATACCGATAAAGTGAATACGCTTAACTCTATATTGCATTGCAGATGTCAGTTTATCCATGTGTCATCTCCAAGCAAATATTCGCGATTTGTTTTGCTGTGCCACGTTTTGCTAAACCTTTTGCCTTTTCAGCCATATCAAGTAACTGTTCTCGACTGGCAACTAATTCTTCAATCGTTTTCGTCAAGAGCTCAAGCGTCATTTCACTTTCTTGCATCACCATCGCCGCATGAGCCCTAACTAAGCCGTCGGCATTATGAGTTTGATGATCATCAACAGCATATGGATATGGTACAAGTAAGGCAGCAAGCCCTGCTGCTGTGACTTCAGCAATGGTTAATGCGCCTGCACGACAAATAACTAAATCTGCCCATGCATACGCATCTGCCATTGACTCTATAAATGCCGTTACTTCAGCATCCACGCTGGCTTCACTATAATTATGCTTACAATCATCTATGTGTTTAGCGCCACACTGATGCTTAATTTGTATCTCAGTATCAATGTTGGCAAAGGCTTTAGGTAATAATGTATTTAATGATTTAGCACCCAAACTTCCACCTAGAACCAATACTTTTATAGCTCCCGTTCTATCTGAAAAACGTAATTTTGGCTCAGCTAACTCTTCAATCGTTTTTCGAACAGGATTACCTACCCACAAAGCATTCTTTTCAGCATTGAAACTATTTGGGAAGCCTTCAAGCACACGATTTGCAACTCTTGAGAGGGTTTTATTGGTTAAACCTGGAATTGCATTTTGTTCATGAATAACTAGTGGCTTTCTCATTAATTTTGCTGCAACGCCTCCTGGCCCTGATGCAAAACCACCCAAACCAAGCACCACATCAGGTTTAAACCTTCTGATAATAGCAATGCCTTCAATGACCGCTTTAATCAATTTAAATGGTGCTAATAGCCAACCTAATAAACCATTACCACGCAATCCTTGCACGCTAATATAGTTAAGAACATAGCCCGAAGCAGGCACTAACTTCGCCTCAATCCCTTTTTTAGTGCCTACCCATGCAATGTCATGACCTTGTGCTTTCAATTCATCAGCCACAGCCAAAGCAGGAAACACATGCCCCCCAGTTCCCCCAGCCATAATTAGGATCCGAGCAGTCATCGCTTAATCCTCGCTGCTGATTTTTCAGGATAACGCGTTTCAAGATCGACTCGGAGTAAGAGTGCAATGGCAACACAGGCAATCACTAGACTACTGCCGCCATAGCTCATTAGAGGCAAGGTGAGTCCTTTAGTTGGTAAAGCCCCCATATTAACTCCCATATTCACGCAGGCCTGCATTCCTAACCAGATGCCTATGCCATAAGCCACTTGAGCGCCAAACACTTGTCCTGAAAGTTCTGCAGCACGTCCAATTGAAAGTGCTCGCCATATAAATAAAGTAAATAGAATAATCGTACTCATTGCGCCCATTAGGCCTAATTCTTCAGCTAAAATTGAATACAAAAAATCAGTATGTGCTTCAGGTAAGTACGACAGTTTTTGCATACTACTACCCAAACCAACACCAAACCAATCTCCCCGGCCAAATGCAATCAATGCCTGTGTTAATTGAAAGCCACTACCAAATTGATCTGCCCATGGGTCCATAAAACTCTGCATTCTCAACATTCTATAAGGAGCTAAATAAACAGCTGCAGTGAAACCAACGGCTAACAATGCTGTTAATGCAGCAAAGACATCGAGTCTTGCTCCACCTAGGAATAACATAGCTAAGACAGTTGATAAAATGACGACTACAGAACCTAAGTCTGGCTGAACAATCAGCAAGCCAGCTGCAACGGCAACTAAGACTAGTGGTGCCAAAATTTTGAAAAAGGATTCTTTTAACTGACCTTTGTGGCGCTGTAAGTAATCAGCAATATAGATAATTGCTGCCAACTTGATAATTTCAGCAACTTGAACATTAACTGGACCCAAAGGTAACCACCGACGGCTACCATTCACTTCACGACCAATTCCTGGAATGAGCACCATAATCAATAAACCAATGCCTATCGTGAGTAATAACGGCGCATTTTTTTGCCAGAATGACAGGCGAATTGATAGCAGTCCCCACCCAATAGCAATTCCCACTACTGCAAAGATCAGTTGGCGAATAAAGTAGTGTAATGGCTCATCATAGTGTCTTGCTGCAATACTAATGGATGCCGAACCAACCATTACTAAGCCTAGACTTAACAGTGCTAAGACGATCAATATGAGATAACGATCAGAATGCATGGCGTGGTTACTCATAATAAAAACCTCACAGCACGCTCAAATACCTCACCACGTTCCGCATAACCACTAAACATGTCGAAACTTGCACAAGCAGGTGATAACAATACGGTTTGACCTGCAACAGCAATTTCATTAGCTAGTTTAACGGCTTCATCCATACTTTTAGCATTATGTACGCTGACATTACTTGGTATTACCGCAGAAATTAAAGCAGCATCTTGTCCTAGTAAAATTACCGCTTCGACATGTTTGTCTAGGACAGCTGTCAACTCAGAGAAGTCTTGGTCTTTCCCTACGCCGCCGGCAATAAGTAGTATTTTTCCTCTATCAGCTAGACCTTCAATAGCAGCGATACAAGCACCGACATTAGTTGCTTTAGAATCATTAAACCATTGAATGTTATCTTTTTCTGCAACTAAACTACAACGGTGGGGTAAACCTGGATAGTGTTTCAAAGTCGCAGTCATTGCTGGCATAGCTAATCCCATTGCCGAACCTAGTGCTAAAGCGGCTAGGGCATTAGAAACATTGTGTTTACCTTTTATAAGTAGGTCATCAATTGCGAGTAAAGTCTGCTGCCCCTCCGCTAAGTAGCGTATTCCTTCTTGCTCGACAACTCCGAAATCGACGCCATCACATGTTTCTAAGCTAAAGTGAATCTGGTTTCTACCCCTTAGAGATAATTGCATCACATGGTCATCATCACGGTTTAACACCATCACGCCACTACCGTTATAGATGGTTGCTTTTGCTTTTATATAATCTTGTTCTGTATCGTAGCGATCTAGATGATCAGGAGAAACATTTAATACTGTTGCAACAAATGCATTTAACGAACGGACCGTTTCTAACTGAAAACTTGATAGCTCTACAATATAAAAGTTTGGAGCAGGCTCCGTAATCAAATCCAGTGCTGGCGTACCTAGGTTACCGCCCACTTTCACTGCCATTCCTGACTCTTCCGCCATTTCAGCTAATAATGTTGTCACCGTACTTTTACCATTCGAACCAGTAATAGCAACAATCGGTGCATTTGCATTACGAGCAAACAGCTCTACATCACCTACGATTTCTATATTTGCATTCTTAGCAGCTACAATTTCAGGTAAACGAGGATCAATACCAGGACTCAGCACAATCATATCTGCTTGCTGCATAAGCTTTTGATCTAAACCACCTGTTTTTACAAGTACTTCAGGCAGTTCAGTTTGCAACACATTCAGTGCCGGCGGCTGCTCTCTGGTATCCATTATTGCCACGGTATAACCCTGCCCAACGAGAAATCGCGCACACGACAAGCCAGACTGACCAATACCGATGATCAGAATAGATTTGCTGTGTTCAGCTTGTTGAGCTAGTGTATTCATCGTATTTTCAAACTCGCAATGCCTACTAATACAAGAAATACAGTAATAATCCATGCACGTACGATGATACGAGGCTCTGGCCAGCCTTTTAATTCGTAATGATGATGGATTGGTGCCATTAGAAATACACGCTTACCACGTAATTTATATGAACCAACTTGCAATACAACCGATAAAGTTTCCATTACAAATACACCGCCCATTATTAGTAACACTAATTCTTGTCTCACTAATACTGCAACAGTTCCTAATGCTGCACCTAGTGCCAGGGCGCCAATATCGCCCATGAACACTTGTGCTGGATATGTGTTAAACCATAAGAAGCCTAGTCCTGCGCCTACCATAGCTGCACAAAAAACAGTTAATTCACCTGCGTGAGGAATGAAAGGAATTGACAGGTAACGAGCAAATTCAAAATGCCCCGTCACATAACTAAAGAGTCCTAATGCTGCTGCCACCATGACCGTAGGCATAATTGCTAAACCGTCTAAACCATCTGTTAAGTTGACAGCATTACTCGTTCCAACAATAACTAAGTAGGTCAGCAACATATACCATGCTCCCATCGGGATAAGAATATCCTTAAAGAACGGGACAATTAGTGTGGTTTCTGCAGGTACAACTGCTGTTTGATACAAAAATACAGCAGCACCTATACCACCAACAGATTGCCAAAAATACTTATAACGACTAATCAGCCCTTTCGGATCCTGACGAACTAATTTTATATAGTCATCAACAAAACCAATAATGCCAAACAATAGTGTTACTAATAACACGACCCAGACATAGCGGTTTGATAAGTCAGCCCATAGTAATGTACTCACTGCAATCGCAACGAGAATCAGTGCCCCACCCATTGTTGGCGTGCCTGCTTTACTTAAATGCGACTCAGGGCCATCATCCCTTACCACTTGTCCAATCTGCTTAAAGCTAAGGTGACGAATCATTGTAGGGCCAACAATCAAAGCAATACCTAAGGCCGTAATAACACCTAAGATTGATCGCAAGGTGAGGTATTGAAAAACATTAAACCCACTATGAAATTGGGTTAAATATTCTGCTAACGCTAGTAACATTAGCTTTCTCCTTCAATAACTAGCTGATCAGCCAGTTTATCTAACTGCATAAAACGTGAACCTTTAATTAAGCAGGTCACATCATCTGTTAATGCTTCTTTTAACTGAGCTTGCATATCTGCTACACAATTAAAATGCTCAGCTTTATCACCAAACGCATTAGTAGATAGTTGCGTGTACTTACCAACAGTCCACATCCTATCAACGCCTGCCTTCTTGGCTTCAAGCCCCATATTTACGTGAATTTTTTCTACATCGTTACCTAGCTCACCGAAGTCACCTAAAACCAACCAATGTTGGCCATTAAATGATGTTAAGACTTCCAATGCACGTTGGTATGAGCCAGGATTGGCATTGTAGCTATCATCAATCAAGCGAGACTGGTTCAGGCCTTTTCTCAGCTGCAAGCGGTGCGGTACACCTTTCATCTCTGCTAAACCTTTAGCTATGGCTTCGCTTGGAATATCAAGGACATGAGCAACAGTAATAGCTGCTAATGCATTTGCAACATTATGGCGGCCAGGTAGAGGCAAGTTGATATATTGATATTCACCGTCACGCTTAACCATAAAATGACTTGATTGAGGATCCAACTGCATATCACTAGCAACCATGTCAGCGTCTGAATCTAAAGAAAAAGTCAGCATTTTTTTATTAGTAAGTACTTGCTTCCAGTCTGATATAAACGGCATATCGGCATTCACAATACCAACACCTTCAGCACCTAAACCAGCTAATATTTCACCTTTTGCAGCAGCCACACCTTCGATAGATTCAAAACCTTCAAGGTGGGCTTCAGACACATTATTTATAAGCGACACAATCGGACTAGCCATATCAACCAGACGTGCGATCTCACCAGGATGATTCGCACCCATTTCTATTACTGCAAAATCTGTTTCAAGTTCTAATCTGCAAAGTGTTAACGGCACACCTAATTCATTGTTCAAATTACCTTGTGTTGCGATAACAGAGCCGCATTGGCTTAAAACCGATGCAACCATTTCTTTTACCGTTGTTTTGCCATTGCTACCCGTTATTGCGACCAACTTTGCCTTACACTGCTGTTGCCAATATTTAGCAATTTGAGCAAATGCTGCAACAACATCATCAACGACCAACTGGGCTAAATCATCAGGCTGTGCTTCAGTCACTAATGCTGCTCCAGCACCTGCCAAGCGTGCCGTTTCAATATAATTATGACCATCAACTTTCTCACCTTTTAAGGCAACAAATAAATTAGCTGCTTCCACTTTACGGCTATCAATAACAGCGCCTGTCAGCATCACATCATACTCAGGTGCTTCACACCCTAGAATTTCTGCTACTTTAGAGAGGAGTAATTGCATATTATTTAACCTCTCTTAATTTCATATCACTATCATTAGCTGCTGAGAGCAACTCCGTGATTATTTGCTTATCACTAAACGGATGCTTAATACCTGCAATGTCTTGATATTGCTCATGGCCTTTACCTGCGACAAGGACAATATCGCCCTGACGAGCAGTTTGAATCATTGATGTGATTGCTAACTTACGATTATGCTCAATTAAAGCTTTATCCTTAGCTTTTAAACCACTAAGAATATCTGCCACAATTTGCTGGGCTGATTCAGTGCGAGGGTTATCATCTGTTATGACAAAACGGTTGGCATATTTTTCAACAGTTTCACCCATCTGTGAACGCTTGCCTGAATCACGATCGCCCCCACAGCCGAATACACATAACAATTGGCCATCATCAGAAATATGTTTTTTCAATGAACTTAGAGCTTGTTTCAATGCATCCGGCGTATGCGCGAAATCAACAACGACAGTAACGTGTTTGCCTCCACCCAACATTTCCATTCGACCATTAACAGAGTGGCTTTTGGCTACAGCACTGATAACATCATCTTGTTTTAAACCTATAGCGTTTAAACTTGCAATTGTTGCCAATAAATTATCAACATTAAATTCGCCAAACAAACCTACCCTGATAGGGGTTACGTGTTCTCCCTCAAGGAGTTCAAACGCTAGACCATCTATAGATGCAACGATATTTTCAGCTTGAAGATCTGCTTTTTTATCCAAACAAAAACGACTATAGGTTGACACTGATAGTTTTGAATTAATGCTCAATTCATTTATTAAAGTACGTCCAAAATCATCAGCACAGTTAATAACTGCTGTTTTGATGCTCTCAAATTTAAATAACCGTGCTTTTGCCTGAGCATATTCAGCCATAGTTTGGTGGTAATCCAGATGATCACGCGTTAAATTTGTAAACACTGCGACATCGACCGAAACACTGTTAAGTCTGCCTTGGCATAAGGCATGAGATGAAGCTTCAATCACAACATGGTTAATATTTTGTTCATGAAAACCAGCCAGTATTTTTTGCATCGTGACAGGATCAGGTGTTGTCATGCCTGTGTCTGTTAAAGTACCAATACGACCGATACCTAATGTACCTATCACTCCACAAGGAATAGATAGTGATTCAAGTGCTTGGGCAATAAATTGACTTACTGATGTTTTGCCATTGGTTCCTGTTATCGCAATCACAGTCAAAGCCATCGAAGGGTGACCATAGAACCGTGCAGCTATTTCACCACTTTTCTCAGCTAACTCTTTAACTGCTTGATATGCCGTTTTTGTTTGTTCTAATAATTGCTGCTCTTCATTCGTTAAAGGCTGCTCTTCATCATATAAAACAATTGCTAACTGCTTAGTGAGTGCTTGCTGTAAGAATTGAAGCCTCAACTCAGAATCTTTCGCCAATGACAAAAACATAAATCCATCATCAAGTTCGCGACTGTCAAGACTGATTCCATCTACCTCTTGGTTTGTTAGCTTAGAAGGATCTCTCAGCATACCCACGAGTAGACTTTGAATTGATTGTGACGAAGTGATATTCATTTCTGAGCCACCAGCATTCTAGACTCAGGCATTGCATCTGGTGCTATATTCAGTAAGCGCATTGCCCCCGTCATTACTTCAGAAAAAACAGGTGCAGCTACTAAGCCACCGTAATAATCTTTACCTTGTGGGTCATCTACCATGACAACCATCGCTAAGCGTGGATTGTTAGCAGGAATGATTCCAGCAAATAGTGAAAGATAATGTCCTTCTGCATAACCGCCATGACTTGCTTTTTTAATCGTGCCAGTCTTGCCTGCAACAGTGTAATTTTCTACCGCCGCTTTTGACGCCGTACCGCCAGTCTTCACAACACTCGTCATCATGGTACGAACGGCATCCATAATATCGCTTGAGAAAACACGGTGACCGACAGGTGCTGTATCAGACTTAGCGAAACTAACAGGACGCAATACACCGCCATTCGCTAAAACGGTATACCCTCTTGCTAACTGCAAAGCTGACGTATTTAAACCGTAGCCATAGGAAAATGTTGCTCGTTCCACTTTTTTCCATGAGCTAAGATCAGGCATTCGCCCCATACTCTCTCCAGGGAAATAACCGCCTGATAAAGTACCCATTCCAAACGCAGAAAAATCCTGCCACAGTTGCTCAGGTTTTAAAGATAATGCAATTTTGCTTGATCCTACATTGCTGGATTTTTGAATCAATGTCGCCAAATCAATGACACCATAATCTCGATGGTCCTTGACGACTAGCCGATTAACTTTGAATCGTCCGGGATGCGTATCAATTGTTGTTTTGGTTGTATACAATCCAGACTTCAAACCACTGGCAACAGTAAAGGGTTTCACCGTCGATCCAGGTTCAAACAAATCGATAACCGCTCGATTTCTAAGAGAAGCTTGTTTTAAGCCTTTTCTATTATTAGGGTTAAATGACGGCTGATTTGCCATCGCTAATACTTCACCAGTATTAACATCTAAAATCACTGCGGTACCCGCTTTAGCATGATGCTTCTTAACCGCAGATTTAAGTGCCTGATAAGTGAGATATTGCAAACGTAAATCTACCGTTAAGCTAATATTTTCACCATCTTTACTCGCTTTAATTTGTTCGCCGCCACCCACATAATTACCACGACTATCTCGCAATAAACGTTTTAAACCTGATACGCCCTTCAACGTTTCATTATGGGTTAGCTCCAAGCCTTCTTGACCTTCATCATCAACATTATTAAATCCGACAAGATGTGAAGCTACTTCCCCAGCAGGATAAAAACGTTTGTATTCACGTTGTAAAGCAACACCATTTATCTTTAACTGCTTAACTTTTTCGGCTAACTCAGGCGTAACTCTACGTTTCAAATAGACAAATTCACGCTGTTTTTTAGTGCCATCTTTCATTTTTTTCTTAATCGAGGACACTCTGATATTAAGCAATTTTGCAAGTTGTGTTAATTGTGCTGAATCAGCACTCATATCTTGAGGGTTAAACCATACGGAATGAACAGGCGTACTAATCGCTAGCGGTTCGCCATGGCGGTCTAAAATCATACCTCGGTGAGCAGGAATAGGTACATGACGGACGTGCCTTGCATCACCTTGATTTCGTAAAAACTCAGGGTTCAAAACTTGTATATCAGCTAACCTCCAAGCTAAGCCAAGTATCAAACTGACAAAAACTACTCGTACCAAATACAAGCGCCATGCGCCGACATGGTTTAATGTTTGTCTTTTTTTATTACGACTCATGGTTTTGTAACTACAGTCATTTCTACAGTCGGTACAACCATGTTCAAACGAACACGTGCCTGCTGCTCAACGCGTGCAGGGTTAGCCCATGTACTTTGTTCTAATAATAAGCGTCCCCATTCTTCATCCAACTTGTCTTGCGTATATTCTAACTTCTGTAATTGGACAAATTCAGTTCTCCATAAATACTTGCTATACACCACTGCCATAGATGACACGATCACAGCAATTACCAGTAAAAGAACAGGAAACTCAACACTTAAAGGTTCTAGGCGGTTAAGAAAATTCATGAAAGTTTCTCAACAACACGTAATACAGCACTACGCGCACGTGGGTTCGTTGCTAATTCTTGTTCACTAGCTTTAATCGCCTTACCTACTAATTTAATTCGTGGATTAAGTTCATCAGCCCTAATAGGGAAGTTTGACGGTAAATCATCACCCTTAGCTTCATCACGAAAATAACGTTTTACGATTCGATCTTCTAAAGAGTGGAAGGTGATTACAGATAGGCGACCACCGACAGCTAACACATCAAGTGATTGCTCTAGACCTGCTTTTAAATCTTCCAACTCATTATTGATATAGATTCGAATTGCCTGGAAAGTACGCGTTGCTGGATGTTTGTTTTTTTCACGAAATGGCATTGCCTTATCAACTAAAGCAGCTAATTGAGTCGTTGATACAATCGGAGTATGTTCTCGAGTTTCAACAATCGCATTAGCAATTCGCTTACCAAAACGCTCTTCACCTAACGTTTTAATCACAAAGGTGATATCTTCTACTTTAGCTGTAGCCAACCACTCCGCTGCACTCATTCCAGCATCTGGATTCATCCGCATATCCAACGGACCGTCTTTTTGAAAACTAAAGCCACGTTCAGCAACATCAATTTGTGGAGATGAAACACCAATATCTAATAAAATCCCATCTACTTTGCCCTGCCATAAGCGCTCATTCACTGTAGTAGCGATATCCGCAAAAGAGCATTGTTCGATATTAAAGCGAGGATCCTGTTCAGATAAGGCTTGACCTGTTGCAATCGCAGCAGGGTCTTTATCAAGCCCTAATAAACGACCGTTTTCAGATAGACGTGATAGTACTTGGCGAGCATGACCACCTCGACCAAAAGTACCATCGATATAAATTCCATCAGCTTTGACGGCTAAGGAGTCGACGGTCTCATTTAGCAATACTGGTAAATGTTCTGAGTGGCTATCAGTCATTACTATCGCCTTAAATTGAGAGATTTTCTAATTCAGTCGGCAAGATACCGTCAAAATCTTCTTCTAAGCACTCATCCATCAGAGTGTTCCAAGTTTGCTCATCCCATAACTCAAACTTGTTACCTTGACCAATCATGACCGTGCTTTTTGTTAGTCCAGCGAACTCACGTAATTTTGATGGAAGTAAAATTCGACCATTACTATCCATTTCACATTCTGTTGCATAACCAAGTAACATGCGTTTCAATCGACGCACTTGAGGGTTTAAGCTAGGTAACTCAGCTAACTTTTCTTCAACCGCTTCCCATTCAGGCAAAGGATACATTTGTAAACAATGATCAGAATGATCAATCGTGACAACTAATCGGCCTTCACAACAGACGTCCAGATGCTTACGGAACTTGGCTGGTATCGCCACCCGTCCTTTTGCATCTAGATTAAAAGTTGCTACGCCTCGAAACACTCAACTGTCCTTTTATTGATCCACTTTGATCCACAATTACCCACTAAGCGACACTATATGAGTGTGCAATGAGCATGTCAAGCATGGTAATCAATAAAATCTCCTTTTACCGTCAATGACTTAGCTAACTTTCATCAAGGTGGGTAAGAGTGGTTCTTAACTGTGAATGAGGACTACTTTTTTTTCATGAAAGTGGGATTGGAACTTAAAGTAGATTCTAGGATATGAAGCTATCTAAACATCCAAAATAGAGATACAAATTGTTTCAGTGCATTAAATCACTAAAGTAACAAAATTATTTTTCGCGGAACTAAGTTCATCGACCTCGTTTAAGCTTTTTAATGTTCTCCAAACGTCACTAAAAAATCATCAAAAACCTACTACATCTTAGGTGTAGATTTAGGCTAATTAGCACTACGGAATTTAACAAGGAGCGGAACTTGGTTCTATAGAGGGGATATCTTTAACTACTGTAATGATTACAGAATAAAATTACCTGGATAATTATATAGCGTGATCGAAAATAGAAAAAAATGAGATGGCCGATAAGCCGGGTTCTGTCGAGGACAATCATTCATCTGGGACAAGCATCGCTACTTGCCTCAAGCAACCTACCCAAGAACGATACGGGCCGTATCTGTTTGCCGAAACAAACTGCTCTTCTATTTGGTCTTGCTCCGAGTGGGGTTTACCTTGCCGCAACTGTTACCAGCTACGCGGTGCGCTCTTACCGCACCCTTTCACCCTTACCGAACTATTCGGAAATAGTCAGGCGGTATACTCTCTGTTGCACTAGCCGTAGGCTTTCACCTCCCAGGCGTTACCTGGCACTCTGCCCAATGGAGCCCGGACTTTCCTCACAATTAGTCTAGCTAAAAGCGCGATTGTCTGGCCATCTCAAGAGAGGATCTTACCTGAATAAGACTACTTTTGTTGAAGTTTCAGCGCCATATCGTAAGCAGTGTTTTTACTTACCTCTAATAATGATGACGTAATCGCCGCTGCTTTTTTGACCGGTAGTTCTTTTAGCAATAATCCAAGTACGCGATTAATCTCTGTTTCACTGGCATCTTTTTGCTGTTTCACGCCTTCCACAAGTAACACGCATTCACCTTTTAACTGGTTACTGTCTTCAGAGACCCACTCCAATAATTCCCTCAAAGATTGTGTAGTAATAGTTTCGTGTAGTTTAGTTAACTCTCTGGCTAGACATGCAGGTCTATCATCCCCAAAGACTTCAACCATATCACTTAAAGTGCCTTTCAACCGTCTTGGCGCATCATAAAAAATCATGGTACGGCTTTCATCCACTAACATTTGTAATGCTTGCTGACGAGCACCTTGTTTAGAGGGCAAGAAACCTTCGAAAGAAAAACGATCTGAGGCTAAACCTGAGGCTGAAAGTGCAGTGATAACGGCACAGCTCCCAGGCACAGGAACAACCCTAATATTATGTTCACGCACCAATGAAACTAATTTATAACCAGGATCACTGATTAAAGGTGTACCAGCATCACTAATTAATGCAATTGATTCACCTTGCTGCAATTTTTCTAACAACGTTTCACTACGCTGCTGCTCATTATGGTCGTGCAGTGAAATGCTCGGGGTTTTAATCGCAAAATGCTGTAATAAGAAACCGCTATGACGGGTATCTTCAGCAGCAATCACATCTACTTGTTGCAATACCTCAATAGCGCGTTGCGACATATCTGATAGATTACCAATTGGTGTTGCTACAATATATAAGCAGGCCTCTTCTTGATCAGACACAATAATTTACCTTAAAAATATGACTCAGTTCTGGTCGTAATATACGCGAACAGGTAAGATGTTTCCTTAAATATATAATCATAGCTAGGAAGCCATGAAAGAACCTTTTTTAAGAAGCCTGCTAATTCTATTACTTATTAGTTTAAGTGCCTGTCAGACAACACAAAGCGTTATTACGTCGCCGCCACGCACAGAGGCAGATTTAGCCGCTCACTCAGCTGAACTCTCGGGGGATTATCTCTCTGCAGCGCAGCAATATTTGACCTTAGCAACAGAGTCAAAAAAACACCTCCAAGCATACTATTACCTGCGTTCAGCGCAAGCGTTTTGGCTAGCAGGTGATGCGGTTCAAGCAAGCAACTCATTGTCTCATGTCGACTCAACGTTACTTTCCACTTCGCAACAAAATGATACAGCTCTTCTAGAGGCTGAGCTTTCGCTTGCTGAGTCTCAGGCTGAACAAGCATTAGTTACCTTAGAGCGCATTAAATTTAAATCATTGTCACTGTCGCAAAAACAACAGATTTTAAGACTCAAAATTGATGCTTACCAACTGACTGAAAACTGGTTAGAAAAAGCGAATAGTCACCTTACTCTTTCGACACTCTTAAGCGATGTCGAAATTGCAGAAAACCAGCAAGGTCTTTGGCAGGCTCTAATGTCATTAACACCTCAGTCACTAGAACTATTTAATCCTGGTATGCCTCCCGCAGTTAACAGTGGTTGGTTTGAACTAGCTAATATCGTCAAAAGTTACCAAACTAATCCTGAAGCATTTGTTGTTGCAATTGAAAACTGGCAGCGTGATTACCCGAATCACCCCGCCGATCTTGAGTTATATGCACCCAACCTAAGTGCAGGAACTCAGTTAGGTAAAGACTTAAACCTAATCGCAGTGCTCTTGCCAGAAGCAGGTCCATATAAAACTGCAGCCCAAGCAATTAAACAAAGCATTATTACTGCACACTTTATTGCCCGTTCAGACACACAAGTTCGTTTTTATGCCGTTACCATCGAGCCAAGTAACGTTGTACAGCAGTATCAACAAGCCATTGCTGACAATGCGAGTGTTGTGATTGGCCCTCTTGATAAACGTGCTGTGGAGCAATTAGCGGCGAGCGTTGAATTAACGATACCTGTACTAGCTTTAAATCGCCTAAGTGCTAATAGCTCTTACCCGAACTTATTCCAATTTGGTTTAGCACCTGAAGACGATGCTGTTTCAATCGCAAACTATGCCATGAAACAAGGATTCCAACGAGCAGTGATTCTTACCTCACATGATAACTGGGGAACTCGTGTAGCAGCAGCTTTTAAAGAACAGTGGTTAAACAATGGTGGTACCCTTTTAAATACATCAACCTATGCAACAGATCAAAATGATTTCTCTGCCACTATCACCCCTTTACTCCGCCTAGATCGAAGTACCCAGCGCAAGCATTCATTATCTCAAACCTTAGGAAGAAAAATCCAATCTGAACCTCGTCGTAGACAGGATATTGACTTTGTTTTTCTCGCAGCAAAACCATTAAAAGCACGTCAATTAGTTCCTCAGCTTAAATTTCACCGTTCAGGCTCTTTACCAATAATTGCTACATCACAAGCCTATAGTGGCCGCGAGAATAGTCAGCAAGACATTGACTTGAATAAGTTAATTATTACTGATATCCCATGGATGTTAGATGAATCGGCTGAAACAGACCCCGTTTATAATGCTCTGAAAATGAGTCAACCGAAATTCTTTGATAGTTTCGTTCGCCTCTATGCCCTAGGTGCTGACGCTTACCGTATTATTCCTCATCTAAATAGTCTAAGTCGTTCATCAGACATCTCTTTTCCTGGTGCTACAGGTAAATTAACCATTGATGGTTCAGGTACGGTCAACAGAGAAACAAATTGGGGCTACTTTGATAAAGGCCTATTAAACCCCATCGATGCTGTGCAATAAATGACTCTATCAGGCACGGTTGCGGAACAATTGGCCTGTGATTATTTACAAAAACGTGGCTTACAACTGGTAACGAAAAACTATCATTGCAGACGAGGTGAAATTGACTTGATCATGCAAGATCAATCAACCCTAGTTTTTGTTGAAGTTCGTTATCGAGCATCGTCTAAATTTGGTAGTGCCTTAGAAAGCGTTAATACTCAAAAACAACAGAAAATAATTTATACTGCAGAACATTTTTTGAGTAATCAGAAAGATTCTTTTTCACAATATCGTTTTGATGTTGTTGCGATCATGCCAAATGCTCAACAACAGCCAGAAATACATTGGCTTAAAAATGCATTTCAGTTAAGTTAGAATGGAATTAAGGCTCACATCAATAGTCACAATTATTTGAACTACGATAATTATTACTTACAACACTTACATTAAAATTAGGACTCAGCTATGTTAAAACTAAAACTCGCATTGCTACTTTTACTTCCCCTTTTAGTATTACAGGGGTGTGCAACAGCAGTTGTCACTGGAGCGGCAACAGGCGCATCTATTGCTCATGATCGCCGAAGCACAGGCTCTGTTATTGACGACCAAGGCATTGAATTTAAAGCCTCTTATGCATTATTTAAGAACAAAGAAATCTATGACCAAAGTCATATAAATGTAACGAGTTATAACGGCGTAGTGTTGCTTACCGGTGAAACTCCAAGTGAAGATTTAAAACAGCAAGTCTC
This sequence comes from uncultured Gammaproteobacteria bacterium, assembly GCA_937900515.1. GTDB lineage: Bacteria > Pseudomonadota > Gammaproteobacteria > Nitrosococcales > Methylophagaceae. Next base: position 30,419 of record CALCCU010000131.1, read on the forward strand.
TGCTGAAATTAAGGCGATTGCTAAGGTACGCCGAGTTCATAATGAATTAATTATTGCAGCCCCTAGTGCACTACCATCACGGAGCAGCGATTCATGGATCACATCTAAAATCAAAACAAAACTTGCGACTGAAAAAGGCATTGATCCCTTCTATGTAAAAGTCGTCACTGAACACGGAATAGTTTACCTAATGGGTATATTGAGTCGTGCTGAGGCTGATTTAGCAGTATCAGTGGTTACAAAATCAGCAGGAGTACAACGCGTCGTTAAAATATTTGAATATACTGATTAATTTTCATCGTTAGGCCTCTTAATATGAATTAAGAGGCCATTGAAACTATGACTTAAAACGGTTTAACCACAGCTAGAATAATCACTGCTATCAGAATAACTACAGGTAGTTCATTAAACCAACGATAAAAAACATGACTGCGTTGATTATCATCATTTTTAAAGATACGCACTAGTCGGCCACAATATCCGTGGTAAGCAAATAGTAAAAAGACTAAGGTTAGCTTTGCATGCAACCAATGCATGGATGCTATCTGCTCCATTGAATAAAAACTTAATAACCAGACACCAAATATCAATGTTGCTATTGCACTTGGTGTCATAATCCCTCTGTACAGCTTCCTCTCCATTACTTTAAAACGCTCACGACTTACTTTGTCGTCGCTCATAGCATGATAAACAAATAAACGTGGCAAATAAAATAAAGCCGCAAACCATGTCACCATTGAAATAATGTGAAACGCTTTAACCCATAACATGTACTACTCCTTTTTCTTTAATCAATGTTACTATTAATTCATTGCCCTATATGGAGTTCGATATGTCCAATCAAAGCCAATCATCCGACGAACGCCGTCGTTTTAGTCGAATCCCATTTGATGCGACAGCTCATCTTAACTCGCATAAAGGTGAGTTACACCTAAATTGTCATGTTATCGATATTTCACTTAACGGTATTTTAATTGCTATTCCAGAAGGCTGGCTAGGAAAAATGAACGATCAATATGATATCGATCTCCTACTCGAAAATGCCCAATTAGTAATTAAAATGGAAGCAATTGTCGCACACATTGCAGATGATACTATTGGCTTTACCTGTACTCATATTGACTTAGAGAGTATTACCCACTTAAAACGTCTGGTTGAATTAAACTTGGGTGATGAAGCACTACTACATCGAGAGTTTACAGCTCTTATTCACTAGGAATAATCATTAATGCTCTGCATTTTGCATTGCATCAATCGCCTCGGATAAGTGACGTACAGGAATAACTTTAATTCCTTTAATCTCCTTTCTTGGTGCATTTGCTGCGGGAACAATGGCATAAGAGAAACCATGTTTTTGAGCATCTCGAATCCGTTCTTCACCTGCTTGTACTGGCCGTATTTCTCCAGTTAAACCCACTTCACCAAATATAATCCAATCACGCGGGATAGGTCGGTTTCTTAAACTCGATAATACTGCTGCTAGCATAGCTAAATCAGCTCCTGTCTCACTGAGTTTAACCCCACCCACAACATTGATGAATACATCCTGATCATTACATGTAATGCCACCATGACGATGTAATATCGCTAGTAACATCGATAAACGATTTTGGTCGAGACCAACGGAAACACGGCGTGGATTACCAAGTGGACTATCATCAACCAATGCTTGCACTTCAACCAACATCGGTCGACTACCTTCACGTATAACAGTGACGATGCTACCTGCTAATGAGGTTTCCCCCCGAGACAAGAAAATCGCTGATGGATTACTGACCTCTTTAAGGCCAAGTTCTGTCATGCTAAACACACCAAGCTCATTGATGGCACCAAAGCGATTTTTAACTGCACGTAAAATTCTAAAGCGAGTTGAAGTATCACCTTCAAAATACAGCACGGTATCAACCATATGCTCAAGTACACGAGGTCCAGCCAGTGCACCCTGCTTAGTCACATGACCTACAAGAATTAATGTAGTACCACTAGACTTTGCAAAACGTACCAGTTGAGCGGCACTTTCTCTTACTTGAGCGACAGTACCAGGGGCTGATTGTGATAACTCAGTGAACACAGTCTGAATCGAATCAATTACCATAACTTGTGGATTACGAGTACGGGCCGTTGCTATCATTTGTTCCGCATGTGTTTCAGTCAGCAAATCTAGTGGCGTCTGTTCTAGTTGTAAGCGTTCTGCTCGCAAGCGGATCTGCTGTAAAGATTCTTCACCACTGATATATAGCGGACTCAAACCAGATTTTTTTGCCATACTCGCCATAGCTTGCAATAACAAAGTTGACTTACCAATACCAGGATCACCCCCTATCAGTACAACTGAGCCGGTTACCAAACCTCCACCTAATACACGATCTAGCTCGGGTAAGCCTGTTGTCCAGCGCACTGCTTCCTCTGAGGTAACATTACTCAGTGATTGAACTTCACTTTTTTGATCGCCAGCATAACCTGTATGTTTAGCAATAATGGTTTGGCTTGCAGCTGATGTTGCTGCTTGGACTTCTTCTTCTAGACTATTCCATGTACCACAATCAGAGCATTGCCCCGCCCATTGAGGTGTTTGAGCACCACACTCTTTACAGTGGTAACTTCGTTTAACTTTCGCCATAGTGATATTCCCTTCTCACTCGCCCATTAAGCTGACACACTAACTCATAGGCAATGGTATTAACTTTTTGTGCAACCATCTCAGCAGTTAAGAGGCCATCACCCCAGAGGACTACTTCATTATGTACTGTTACAGTATCCATTGACGTTATATCTACAGCAATCATATCCATTGATACTCGACCGACTACTGGACAAATATTCCCATTAATCAACACTGAACCTTGATTTGATAACTGCCGACTATACCCATCACCATAACCAATATCGACAATTGCAATTCGCACCTTATCTGGAGCGACCCAAGTGCCACCATAGCCCACTTGATCACCCTGCTCAAGCTCTTTAATCGCTATTATTTGTGAACACAAACGCATCACTGACCTTAGGCCTAATTCAGCAGAATTTTTATCATCAAAAGGTGAGATACCATATAACATCAAGCCCGGTCTCAGCCACTGTTTATGACTGTCTGGATACGACAATATAGCTGCTGAATTTGCCAAACTGATAGGTAAATCATGTGCTTGAGAAAATGAAGTAATCCGTTCAAGTTGTGCTGTATTTCTTTCGTCACCATATTCATCGGAATTAGCAAAATGACTCATAATGCCAATTTGACCAGTGATATTATGATTCTCTTGTAAGAAACTTAAGGCATTATCCATCTCTCTTTCAGCAAAGCCTAAGCGATGCATACCTGTTTCCATCATCAGCCAACAAAATGATAATTGTGAGGGTAAATCAATCGATTTAAGTAAGTCGAGCTGTAATGATGTATGAAAAACGAGTGATAAGTTGTGAGTCGATGCAGCCTGTAATTCATCAATAGAATGCACACCTTCAAGCAATACTATTGGCTGAGAAATTCCTGCTTGTCGTAATTGAACGGCCTCAGTCAATCTAGCCACGGCAAAAGCATCACTGCCTGAAAGTGCTTTGGCCGCTTCTACTGCGCCATGTCCATATGCATTCGCTTTGATTACAGCCATTATCTGGCTATTAGGTGCTAATGCTCTAACACGTAAGAAGTTGTGTTCTATTGCTGTAAGGTCAATGTGTGCGACAGGATACATCGACACAATTATTCTGCACCATAGTCGTCATAATTATTGTAAGCAAAATTCTCAAAACGCGTATAACGGCCTTGGAAAGTCAGTGCAACCGTACCAATAGGACCGTTACGTTGCTTACCGATAATAATTTCAGCTTTACCTTTATCAGGTGAGTCTTCATTGTATACTTCGTCACGATAGATAAAGACGATTAAATCAGCATCCTGCTCAATAGCACCAGACTCACGTAAATCTGACATAATCGGGCGTTTATTAGGCCGTTGCTCAAGACTACGGTTTAACTGAGAAAGTGCAATCACGGGCACTTCTAATTCTTTTGCTAAGGCTTTAAGAGAACGAGAAATTTCAGATACCTCTGTCGTTCGGTTTTCTCCTGACTTCCCACTTCCTTGCATCAACTGAATATAATCGATCACGATTAGGCTTAAGCCATGGTCACGTTTTAAGCGACGAGCTCGAGCACGTAATTCGGTGGTAGTTAGTGCTGGCGTATCATCAATAAATAACGGTGCTTCGTTCAATAAAGCAATGGCTGAGGTGAGTCGCGGCCAATCATCATCATTCAATTTACCTGTTCTCAAACGATGCTGATCAATCTGACCCAATGAAGACAACATCCTCATTGCTAGAGCATCTGCAGGCATCTCCATACTAAAGACAGCAACTGGTTCACTACTCTTAATCGCAGCATTTTCAGCCAAATTCATTGCGAATGTCGTTTTACCCATTGAAGGACGACCCGCTACGATAATTAAATCAGCAGGCTGCAAACCAGATGTTTGCTCATCAAAATCAGTAAAACCAGAAGACAAACCAGTAATTAAACTATCAGATTCAAATAAAGTATCTATACGATCAACAACCGTACCGAGGACTTCTTTTACTTGAACGAAGCCTCCTCCACGATGGGCACCTTTTTCAGCAATCTCTAAAACACGTCTTTCTGCTTCATCGAGCATTTCCTCACTATCACGGCCTTCTGGTGTAAAAGCTGCATTAGATATTTCCGTTCCAACAGAAATAAGTTGACGTAAAATTGAGCGCTCACGAACAATATTAGCATAAGCCATAATATTGGCAGCACTAGGGGTATTTCTAGCTAGAGAGCCTAGATAAGCTAGTTCACCAACCTGGTCGAGCTCACCTCGAGTGTCGTGAAATTCAGCTAATGTAATAACGTCAACGGGCTGTGACAGTGAAAATAACTCGGCGATAGCTCGATAGATTAAACGGTGATCGCGTCGATAAAAATCAGACTCAACCACTACATCAGCCACTTGATCCCAACTACCATTCTCAAGAAGAAGACCGCCTAGCACCGACTGTTCGGCTTCAACAGAATGCGGGGGGACTTTCAGTGCTTCAGTAGCACTGTCTGAGTATGAGTCCGGATATGAGATTTCATCTTCCACCGAGTTCAATCCTAAAGCTTTAGAAATTAAAACAAGCATTTGTATCTATAACAAATAACTTACCTATATTTCATATGAGTAGAGACAAAAATAACCACATAAGTGGCTAAATTTAAAATTCTTAAATGGAATGAATGAGATTACGCAAAACGTAATCCCATTCAATTCATTTCTTACGCGTCGTCTTGCGCTTTAGCAATTGCTTCAGCTTCTTCTAACGCTTTAGCTCTTGCTTTTTCTGCTTCAGCAGCTTCAGCTTGTGCAGCTAATTGTGCTTCAGATGTAACATTTACAGCTACAGTAACAATAACATCAGAGTGTAATTGAATATCGATATTGTATTCGCCTGTATGACGTAATGCGCCTTCTGGAAGACGTACTTCATTACGTTCAATATCAGCGCCTGCAGCATTTAATGCTTCAGCAATATCCATTGCACCAATTGAACCGAACAATTTACCTTCAATACCAGCATTAGCCATGATATTTACATCACCAGCTGCAACTAGTTTGACTTTACGCTCTTCAGCCGCTGCTTGTAACTTAGCAGCCGCAGCTTCTAGTTCAGCACGACGTGATTCAAACACTTCTCTGTTCCGCTTATTAGCAGGTAATGCTTTTCCATTTGGTACTAGGAAATTACGACCGAAACCAGCTTTAACAGCTACTTCATCGCCAAGATTACCAAGCTTCTGCATTTTTTCTAGCAAAATTACTTGCATCGTTCTACCCTCATTCGCAGTGAAACACTGCTCTTAAAGTCACTCGCCTCGTTCAATTAAACGACGGCGAAAATTAAACCATTGCTCCAAAACACCTGTCATTGCAAGTAATACCACCATCTGAGGCATAACTACAACTAGCAGTACATAGACTGCTATCAACCAAAATTTATGTTTTTGCTTTAGTTTGACAATTGCATGTACAACTGACAAACCTTGCAAGGCGAATACCGCTAATAAAACAGGTAAACAGTCCCTCAATACTGCTAACGACTCACCTAACGGCGAGATAGTTAATACCATGATCGCCATGGCCAGCATTGCGGCTGACTTACCTAGTGTAAGTTGATAAAACTCACTAGCGAAACCACCTGGATTATATAACTTAGCTTGCCATGCTCTGCCTATTAAAAGGCCAAGCATTACATTAATACTAAGTCCTGCAGCAACAATACCTGTCATCATTTCTGATAAACCAAATACAAGTGATTGTGTATCAGCTTGACTCAACTGCCATTCAGGCTGCTCAGCTAGCGTAGCCAAAAATGGCCCAATCATTTGTTGCCACCATAACGCTGGCTCTGAAACCACTAAATGGGTTCCCAACACCAACACGATGCCCAATCCTGTTGCAGCTAATAAACCAGCGGCTAAAGATCGGGTATAACCCAGCACCAAACTAATGCCAAATACAGGCAACCAGTTTGATAGCAAAAATAATCCAGAGATAGCATATTGTTTTAACACTAAGCCCGCCAATAATGTAAATACCAGCGTTGTTGCTATAACAACAGTTACTCCTTCTTTTGGCCCCATACGTAATGTAGAGAGGGCAATGACCCCACTTGCTAAATAATTAAGTGGTGGAAATAGTAAAGCGCCGAGTGACAGCAATGCCGTGGTAATGGCTGATTGCCATCGTCCTTGCATTGCAAATACTGCAATACTTCGCAGCATAATCGCTTACGCCTTATTTTTTCTTGATGTTTTGAATAACAACATCATCCTTATTTATGCATATCGCAGTAAGGAATTAACGCTAAGAAACGCGCACGTTTTACACATGTAGAAAGCTGACGTTGGTAACGTGCTTTAGTACCTGTGATACGGCTAGGAACAATTTTTCCTGTTTCTGTGATGTAGTTTTTCAACAATGTTACATCTTTATAATCGATCTGCTTAACACCTTCTGCGGTGAAGCGACAAAATTTTCTACGTCTAAAAAAACGTGCCATATTATGCTCCTAGGTAATTAAGCGTCGCGACGACGAGGTTTTTCTTCTTCGTCTTTACGCATCATTGGTGAAGGTTCAGTAACAGCGCTATCTGTAGTAACAACTAAGTTACGGATAACGGCATCATTGAAACGGAAAGCAGTTGTTACTTCATCTAACTCAGCAACGCCACATTCAACGTTGATTAAGATGTAGTGTGCTTTATGAATTTTGTTAATTGGGTAAGCTAATTGACGACGGCCCCAATCTTCTAAACGGTGGATTGTTCCGCCGTTGCTAGTTAATGTCTGCTGATATTTTTCAACCATAGCAGGCACTTGCTCGCTTTGGTCAGGGTGGACCAAAAACACGATTTCGTAATGTCTCATTTTGAGCTCCTCACGGTTTATACAGCCCCATCAAGATGAGGCAAGGAGTTTTGCTCAGCCAATAAAAGCCGAAAGCAATCGATAATTTTACGTTATTTCACTATAGAATCACAAGTTACGTTGTCTTGCAGCCTCAAACAAACAGACTCCAGCAGCCACTGAAACATTCAAACTTTCAGCGCCTCCTTTCATAGGAATATACATCACTTGATCACAATTATCGCGTGTTAAACGGCGGATCCCACGCCCTTCAGCACCTAAAACAATTGCTAAAGGCCCTTTCAAATCGGCATCAAAAAGGGTTGTTTCACTATCTCCTGATGTACCTACGACCCAAACGCCTTGCTGCTGTAATTCGCGCAAAACACGCGCTAAATTGGTTACTTGAATAAACGGTAAGCGTTCCGCGGCACCACTTGATACTTTCAAAGCTGTACTTGTCAATGCAGAAGCGCGATCTTTAGGAGCAATAACGGCATGTGCACCTGCTGCTTCGGCACTTCTCATACAGGCACCTAAATTATGTGGGTCTTGCACACAATCTAAGATCAGTAATAGAGGTGCTTCAGGCAAGGACTCAAGCAATCTAAATAAATCGCTATCATCTAAATTTCCTATTGGTCGACACTTGGCAATCGCACCCTGATGTCGGGCGTCAGGAGCCATTTCATCTAACTCTTCTCGTGCAACATTATGAGGATGAAGACCATGAATCTTAGCCGCATCAACAATTGCATCAATGCGACTATCGTCCCGTTCATCAGACAACCAAATTTCAGTAACTCGTGTTTGTGGTAATTCTAAAGCAGCTTGAATTGCATGCAGTCCATAAACCAAATCATTACTCGTCGAGGAACTTCCCTCAGACTTAGTAGCCCTGCGGCGTTTGGTATGCTTCTGATTCTTGTCCTTCGATGACGGGTTTGACATATATTTCTACTCGACGATTTAATTGACGACCGGCTTCGGTCTCGTTTGTTGCTCTAGGTTCACCTTCACCACGACCTACAGTTAATAAGCGGTTTTCAATGATTCCTTGTGATGTAAAGTAATTTACAACAGACTGAGCGCGCTGACGTGACAATTCCATATTATAACTCTCAGAGCCAACACTGTCGGTATGACCAACTACATGGATAATTGTTTTAGGGTAGCGGTTTAAAATACCTGCAACTTTTTGCAATGTAGGCATAAAGGCTGGTTTAAGTGATGCGCTACCAAAATCGTATGAAATCTCGCTCGCAATGTCGATTTTTAAAGATTCATCTCTTAAACGCTGTACTTCAATATCATGGTTTGCTTGCTCAGCAGCTAAAGCATCTTCCATCTCTTTCTGCTGCTTATCCATATAAGTACCAATACCTGCACCTGCCATAGCACCTACTGCCGTACCTATAATTAAACCACCCTTATCATTTTCTATAGAGTGGCCCAAAATGGCTCCAACAACGGCACCTACCGCCGCACCTGTTTTTGCTTTTTGATTAGGATCATTTGCAGCACAACCAGCTAATGCAACTGACACAGCGGCCACTAATACTAATTTTTTCATTTCTCATTACCTTTTGGAAAGAATAGACCATATGGTTCAGTGGGATTATACTCTCAGCAACTATCCCATACAGAGTTAAATACAATGAAACGTGATTTCATTCCCGTTAATATTGCCCTATTAACAATTTCGGACACTCGTACATCAGACAATGATACCTCTGGAAAAATCCTACGTGAACGTGTTTTAGCAGCAAACCATCTAATGGCAGAACAAGCTATTGTTGCTGATGACCTTTACCAGATCCGTGCAACCGTGTCCGCATGGATTGCTAATCCAGATATTCAAGTTGTCATCACAACTGGAGGAACAGGTCTAACAGGACGTGACGGGACTCCAGAAGCTGTTGAAGTGTTACTTGATAAAGAAATAGCTGGTTTTGGTGAATTATTCCGTCAAATTTCCTTTCAAGATATTAAAACATCCACTATTCAATCTCGTGCGATTGGAGGT
>CALCCU010000132.1 GCA_937900515.1 uncultured Gammaproteobacteria bacterium
TACTGCAACGGACGCCACTAATACTGAATTTTTAATAACATTTTCGTCAACCTTAGACGATCTCACCACTTATACACTAAATGTGGCTAGTCTTATTTCCGCTGATGGATTAACCAGTGCACCGGTACAGCAAGAATTTTCTGTAAGCTCTGGAAATGGCTTACAAGCAGATTACTGGAACTATGATATCAATGGAAATGGCTACCTATTTCCAACAACGGCACCAACAATCAGTCAAATTGATAGCGAAATAAACTTCAACTGGGCTTCAAACAGCCCCGTTACGGGAATAAATGCAGATCGCTACGCCGTGCGTTGGCAGGGCTCGATCCAAGCACCGGAAACAGGTAATTATACTTTTACCACTCGGTCAGATGATGGAGTCAGGCTCTGGGTTAATAATCAGCTAATAGTTGATAATTGGAATAATCATGGTGCGACTTATAATGACAGTCCATTAATTACACTGACTGCAGGCGAACGTTACACGATTAAAATGGAATACTTTGAAAACGGTGGATTAGCAGTGGCCCAACTGTATTGGATAACACCATCCGATAGTACAAGACAGATTATCCCTCAGTCCGCACTATTTTCATGCAACTTAAGCCCTAAAGCCGCCTACCTTTTTGATGAAGCTCGTTGGCAAGACAGTGTAAGTAATGAAGTATTAGATAGTAGTGGTAATGAACTTCATGGTATGGCAATCGATACTCGTCCTACTGCTGGCTTAGTATGTAATGCCGTCGATTTAACGGCAGACAGCTCAACAGACAGAGTTATTCTTGATCATCAAGCACTTGATAATGCCAATGATTTCACTATCTCGATTTGGGCAAAATCAGCCAGTACATCGAAAGATCAAACCTTTATCTCAGGCAGTAATGCATCAGAAGATAATGAGTTTTTGATGTTTTTTCGAAATAGAACGGGGTTTGCGCCTCACATAGATAATCAACAGCAATACCAAGATACCATTCCAACCATCGCTGATAATCAGTGGCATCATTACGTTTGGACCAGACAAGGCAGTAACAGCTGTTTTTTCCGTGATAGTGTTGAATTATCCTGTCGTACCGTCACTGACTCAATTATAGATATTGATCCGAATGGACTAATCTTAGGGCAAGAACAAGAGTCAGTGAATGGAGACTTTGATATCTTCCAAGACTTTGAAGGGTTAATTGATGAATTACTTATTTTTGATAAGGCTATATCAAGATCGAAAATACAAGAAATTTATACTAACAATCAAGCGGGTAAACGGTGGGACGGCAAAGCTATTAGCTGCCCCGCTCCTCTTGTTATTGATCACTTTAGACTCAGTTATAGCTCAAATGGGCTTACCTGTTTACCCTCCTCAGTAACTTTAAGTGCCTGTGAAAACTCTGATTGCAGCAGTTTATATACCCAATTAGTCGATGTAACACTCGCTGGGGCAGGCGAATGGTCGGTAAATCCAGTGAGTCTTACAGCAGGTACTAGTTCAGATCTAACATTTCAAGCCAGCGACGCAGGTGATACCAGCGTAGCCATCAGTGGCAGTAGTATTACTGCTAATAATGCACTTAAATGCTATCAAGATGATGTATTAGACACGAGCTGTACGATTCCTTTTTCAGAAGCAGGTTTTGTATTCGATGTACCGACAGTTACATCCTGTAAAACCTCAACTGATGTCACAATCCGTGCTGTACAGCTAGATCAAGAAACCAATCAATGTACAAGCGCATTAACAGGCAATCAATCGATTAATTTCTTTTCAAGCTATATCATCCCCGCATCAGGCTCGGTAGCCGTGGCCATTTCTGGTAATGATATTGAGACAACCTCTCCCGGCACAGCAGTGACGCTGACATTTAATGCCGATGGCGAAGCGACCTTTACTACCCAGTACGATGATGCGGGTGAGATCAGGCTCGATGCGAGATATGATAATGGTGATGGCCTAACACTCAGCGGTAATGATAGGTTTGTCGCAAAACCTACTGCACTCTATGTCTACACAGACGAAGTAAATGCGAACTGTGATTCAGGGAGTTCAAGCTGTAGTCTATTTAAAAAAGCAGGTGAAAACTTTAACCTCAAAGTAAAAGCCGCCTGTTGGCAAAGTGATTTTGACAGCAATTATGCTGATAACCCAACAACACCTAATTTCGAACTCCCTTCAATTGGTGTGAGTAGCAATCTTGTCGCCCCAACAGGAGGGAATAACGGTAGCATCGCAACAACTAATTTTGACTTTGCTAGTACTGATGATGGTATCCATACCATGAGCCAGTCAGTCAGCGAAGTCGGTGTTTTCACTTTCACTGTAAGTCCTCCGGCCTATTTAGGTGAAATGCTTACGGTTAAACTCAGCGAGAATATAGGTCGATTCTATCCTGATCATCTAGCGGTCAGTAGCCAAAATAATGGAGAATTTGGTAACCATAGTTGTGGAAGCTTTACTTATACAGGTCAGTCTTTTACATACCAGTCAGCACCAGAATTGACGATATCAGCCTATAACGTAGCAGATATGGTGACCACAAACTATACGGGTGGCTTTGCTAAACTGTCGGTCTCTGATTTTTCTGTAGCACCACCAAGCACAGATGCCAATCAACTGGGTGCTGATAATACAAATCTTGTTAGTTTACTCTGGTCACCCAGCACACCCACACTAAGCGATAATAGTGATGGCAGCCACACCTTTCAGTTTAGTAATGACAGTTATCAATATGTAAAACAAAGTAACAGTCAAATAGCGCCTTTCAGCAATGCTATCAACCTAAGCTTCACGACAATTACTGACTCTGATGGCATTGAAACTCAATCATTGCCAGTTACATTACAACCTTCTGGAGAAACTATTCGCTTTGGACGCTTTGCAATTAGTAGTGCCCATGGCTCAGAATTGATTGCCTTACCAATAACCTTAAGCGCTGAGTTTTTCAATGGCATTAACTGGGAAGACAATACAGTGGATCAATGTACCTCTCTCAATCTAAGTACACACATGCAACTATCAAGCTCAATGCCCAGTAGCTGGCAAGCTGGCACAGCGACTATGACACTAGGTGAAGGCACTACTGTAGGAACATTAAGCAATAATGCTCCGTTCAGTAGTGGTAAAGCACTCTTAACTTTTTCAGCGCCAGGGGAAGATAATCGAGGATTTATCGATGTGCGTAGCTCTATTGCTACTAACTATAATTGGCTACTAGGTGATTATGATAGTGATGGTAACTATGATGATGAAGCGACAGGTAGAGCTAGTTTTGGCTTATTTAAAGGCAGTGAAAACATCATCTTTATGCGTGAGCTATATTAATATTTTTCACTGACATAGACAGGATATCGCCTCACGCAGTTCTGAGATAACTTCAGCTTTACCGCGGTAAGATAAACGTTTTGCAACTTCTGATACTGCATGCTGTTGTAATACTAATAGAATACATAACGCTTGATGCTGTGAACTTAATTTCAAAAACACTGGTTGTGATACCCATGCCGATATCGCTTGTCTCAAGGTGTAGTGACAGACATCATAGCCTCGCTGCCTATAAGCAAACGCTTTAATTTCATGCCAGTCACTGTCTGATAATAGGCCTGTATCTCGAGCCAATAATTGTGAGATGCGTGTTACTAACTCTGGTTTTAAATATTGAAACTCATGCTGTAATAATGAGGACCACTGTTCGGTAAATCGACTCACTGCTTGGCTTGCTAACATCTCCGCTTGTTGCGTCAATGGCTTTAACATCAGCATCGCATGACTACCGCTGACATCATCGTGCTGCAACCCTAAACGAACAGGCATGAAAGTGCATTGATGCCAAAACCCAATAACCTCAGTACTGCTGGCAAAACTAGCCCCCATAAAGTCTTTCTTATCCTGAGTCGCACTTATGAGTAAATGTCGAACAAATTGTTGCCCGATAGTTTGTCCTTGCAGCAAAGGATGAACAGCGATGCGAATAATGCGTCGATAACGATACTTACCCGCATCAACCATACCTGTATGTGCTAATAATGATTGTGGTAATAAATGGCCATTTAGGCGACGTTCGCCACAATAAATAGCATCAGCCAATTCAGGTGCTAATTCACCCTCTTCGACACACACACTACAGGCTATAATCTGCCCATTAAAGTGCATGATATAGACTGAAATATCATCGCGATCTAACAACATCATTAAATCAGAAGGTCGAGTTCGATAATGCGCCTGTACCAGTAAGCCAAATAAAGCACGCAACATCGTTTCATCACTTACTAAGCGGCGCGGTCCTACTTGTTCAAACTGGCATTCTGAAGGCTCAAAACCTGTCATTGATTCAACTGTTGGAGGTGTCGCATTGAGTAGTAAAGCATCGAAACTAAACTTTTCCAGCGCGTCATCTTCTCGCCAACGAACTGGCTGTTCAATATGAAACTCTTTCCAACTAGGAGTCAGTTCATCTAATGTTTGTTTGAAACGAACGATGAAGCCCTTTCCGGTTCCTTCATAACCATGAATTGTGCTTGAAAAAACGAGTCGAGAAAATTTTGCCAGCAGTTGCTCTAACATCTGTACAGGAATCGCAGCAGCTTCATCCACCAGCACAATATCAGCTTTGATATCACTTTCTATCAATAGATCCGGAGCGATAAACTGAATAACCCCGTTGCCCGATGATAGCTTTCCTTTTGCATCGGTGGCATCTGGTAATGCATAGCACGCATGAGAAAAAATCGTTTCTGCACAAGATAAACTTGGTGCAGTAACAATAATCGACTGTTTACCTTGCTTAATCAATTCGGCGGCCGCCATTCCTAGTGCTGCTGATTTACCTCGCCCACGATCTGCAGATAAAACTAAAGGGCGACGGCGGTGACCATGAACAACATGTAAGATTGCATTGATCGCAGTAGTTTGGTCTGTGGTAGGAATGATTTTCTCTGATTCAAGCTTTGAAACTGGAGCCAACAAGCTATGGACTTCATCACCTTGCTGAATGCTTTGCATAGATTTATTCTGAGAACAAAACATATCGGCAATATGACTAAATCGTTGTAACCATAGAGACTCAGTCATGGTCTTAGGCAGCAATACTAATAACGCTCCACCCGCCTTAATTGTGCCGACAATAGCGCCGAAGCTATCGGCGTTAAGACTAGTCGTCGCATCAAAGACAACCGCATCGAACTCTTTGCCTAATTGCTTTTGAGCTTGTTTTTGAGAGATGGTTTGGTAAACAGAATCAGGCTCAACATAGTCTGATAAATAAATAACACCTTGTTTATCAAAACTAGCCAATAAGGTATGAGCTGCATTACGTCCCCAGTCAATATCACCTTTTAAGAAAACACATTGGCGTTGGGTCATCATTGTTTTAGCAACTGAACAATAATTTTTTTAAGCATCGAGTTGTCTGCATCCATGATCTTTTTCCTCAACCGTCGTGTGACCTCTTGTTAGAAATGGATTTACAAGGGTTTCATCAAAAGTAACATCGAGGTTCACTCCTTTCCATTATCCCCTGCATTTATTCTCTAGTCACTTAAGCTGCCATAGACAATAAACTAATCCATCAATAATGCGGCGGTATCTCATGCTGCTGACCATTACCCTGATGCATTGAAGTTTGCATCGTGCTCATTTGTACTTTCAAAGTTTCAATCGCTAATTCAAGCTTGGCTATTTGATCTTGCTGACCGATAATCACTTGGTTCAAATCTTCCAATAAACCATCTTGAAATGATAGCTTCATCTGCAAGTCGATAATGTCTTCTTGAGTATTTGCCATTAATCATCACCATCATAAGATAAAGCTGGTGATAACCAACGTTCGGCTGTTGCCATATCCCAACCTTTACGAGCCGCATAGTCTTCAACTTGGTCTTGATCAATTTTACCCAAACCAAAATAACGTGATTCTGGATGTGCAAAATAGAAACCACTCACTGCAGCGGTAGGCAACATGGCAAAACTTTCTGTAATTGTAATACCTGCATTTTTCTCAGGGTCTAATAGCTGCCACAATAAGCCTTTCTCAGTATGATCAGGGCAAGCTGGATAACCTGGCGCAGGTCGAATACCTTGGTACTTTTCATCAATCAGCGCTTCATTATCTAAAGATTCATCAGCAACATAGCCCCAATAATCTTTACGTACTAATTCATGTAAACGTTCTGCAAATGCTTCGGCTAAACGATCAGCCAATGCTTTCAACATAATGCTTTGATAATCATCGTGATCGTTTTCAAACCTAGCCACATGCTCATCAATACCCATGCCTGCAGTCACGGCAAATGAACCGATATAATCGTTAACGCCACTTTCTTTTGGAGCGATAAAATCAGCTAATGCAGCATTTGGACGACCAGGTGGACGTTCAGTTTGCTGGCGTAAACTGTGTAAGTTCATTAATACTTCGCTACGACTATCATCTGTGTAGACTTCAATATCATCATCACCGACACTATTTGCTGGGAAGAAACCAAATACTGCATTTGCTTGCAGCCATTTTTCATCAATAATCTTCGTTAACATAGCCTTTGCATCACGGAATAAATTAGTCGCATGCTCACCGACAATTTCATCTTCCAAAATACGAGGATACTTACCTGCTAATTCCCAAGATTGGAAAAATGGCGTCCAATCAATACGCTCAACTAAGTCTTCAAGTGGGTAACTTTCCAAAGTTTGCACACCTAAGGTTTTAGGCACTGTCACTTTATATGCAGCCCAATCAATTTTGGTTTTATTTGCACGAGCATCAGCAATCGTTAATTGTCTACGTGTGCTCTTACGGCCTTTGTGGCGCGCACGTTTTTCGGCGTAATCTGCTTTTATTTTAGCTACAAAATCATCACGTGAATCCACGCCTACTAAACTTTGTGCCACACCGACTGCACGAGAAGCATCTTTCACATATACACTACAGCCATGGTAGTTTTGCTCAATTTTCACAGCAGTATGAATCAATGATGTCGTTGCACCGCCAATCATTACTGGAATATCAAAACCTAGGCGTTCCATTTCTTTGGCTACATGCACCATTTCATCTAATGAAGGAGTAATTAGGCCTGATAGACCAATGATATCGACGTTTTCTTCTTTCGCAACTTCAAGGATTTTAGCGGCTGGAACCATTACACCTAAATCAATGATTTCAAAGTTATTGCATTGTAAGACCACGCCAACAATATTTTTACCAATATCGTGAACATCACCTTTAACGGTTGCCATTAAAATCTTACCGTTATTTTTGCTAGTATCGCCTTCTTCTTTTTCATCTTCGATAAACGGCATCAAATACGCCACCGCTTTCTTCATTACCCTGGCAGATTTAACTACTTGGGGTAAAAACATCTTACCAGCACCGAATAAGTCACCGACAACGTTCATGCCATCCATTAAAGAACCTTCGATAACATGTAATGGCTTGGCTGCATTTTGACGTGCTAGCTCAGTGTCTTCATCGATGAATTCAGTAATACCTTTGACTAAGGCATGTTCTAAACGCTTTTCAACGGGCCAACTGCGCCATTCTAAATCTTCTTTTTTCTCAACGGCTTTACCGTCACCTTTGTATTTTTCAGCAATATCTAATAAACGTTCAGTCGCATCATCACGACGATTCAGCACCACATCTTCAACTCGCTCACGTAGCTCTTCCGGTAAATCATCGTAAATAGCTAATTGACCTGCATTGACAATCCCCATATCCATACCTGCTTTAACAGCATGATATAAAAATACAGCATGAATCGCTTCACGAATCGGGTTATTACCACGGAAAGAGAACGACACATTAGATACGCCACCACTAATCATCGCATGAGGAAGTGATTGCTTAATATCTTTAACCGCTTCAATAAAATCAACGGCGTAATTATTATGCTCATCGATACCTGTTGCGATAGCAAAAATATTAGGATCGAAAATGATATCTTCTGGAGGGAAGCCAACTTGCTTGGTTAAAATCTCATAGGAACGAGTACAAATTTCACGCTTGCGTTCACGCGTATCTGCTTGCCCCACTTCATCAAACGCCATCACAATCACAGCGGCGCCATAACGACGAACTAGTTTCGCTTGTTCAATGAATTTTTCTTCGCCCTCTTTCATGCTAATCGAGTTAACAATACCTTTACCCTGAATACATTTAAGGCCTGCTTCAATGACTTCCCATTTTGATGAGTCAATCATGATCGGCACACGGCTAATATCAGGTTCAGAAGCTATCAAATTTAAAAAGGTAACCATGGCTTCTTGCGAATCCAACATACCCTCATCCATATTGATATCAATAATAGGTGCACCGCTCTCTACTTGTTGCCTCGCAACATCTAGCGCTGCATCATAATCGCCTTCTTTAATCAAACGCGCAAAACGTGCGGAACCAGTTACATTAGTACGTTCGCCCACGTTGACATACAAGCTATCGGCAGTGATATTAAAAGGTTCTAGACCACTTAAACGGCAATGGTGCTTGTTTTCTACTGGCACTCGAGGCGCTAAACCTTTAACCGCTTCAGCAATCGCCTTAATATGTACAGGTGAGGTTCCACAACAACCACCTACAATATTTAAAAAGCCACTCTCAGCCCACTCTTTCATTTGTTTTGCCATAACTTCTGGCGACTCATCATACTCACCAAATTCATTTGGTAAGCCTGCATTAGCATGAGCACTTACATGACACGTAACATGATTAGATAACTCTTCAATATATTGGCGTAACTGTTCTGCACCCAAGGCACAGTTCAAACCGATACTAATCGGATTTGTATGAGCAAGTGAATTCCAAAACGCTTCTGCCGTTTGGCCTGACAATGTTCGGCCACTGGCATCCGTGATCGTGCCTGAAATCATAATTGGTAAGCTAATATCATGCTGCTCAAAATACGTTTCAATCGCAAATAAAGCCGCTTTAGCATTTAAGGTATCGAAGATAGTTTCAACCAATAAAATATCAGCTCCACCATCCACCAAACCTGCGATAGCTTCTAAGTAGGATTCAACTAATTCATCATAACTAACATTACGATAACCAGGATTGTTTACATCTGGAGAAATACTAGCCGTACGGTTTGTAGGACCTAATACACCTGCTACAAAACGCGGTTTATCAGGGGTTTTCTCCGTAAACTCATTAGCAACAGCGCGCGCTAATTCAGCCGAGGTTTTATTTAACTCATACACCAAGGCTTCCATCTGATAATCAGCCATCGCGATAGATGTGCCATTAAATGTATTCGTTTCAACAATATCGGCACCGGCTTCATAATAAGCTCGGTGAATATCACTGATAATTTTAGGCTGTGTTAGTGATAGTAAGTCATTGTTTCCTTTAACATCACAACCATGTTCAGCAAACCGTTCGCCACGGTAATCGTCTTCTTCTAACTTATAACTTTGAATCATCGTGCCCATGGCACCATCAAGAATCAGAATACGTTGTGTTAATAATTGGTGAATTTGATGAGTTGTTGCAGTCAAAATGAAAAGTCCTATTGACGAAAAGTTCTAAAAATAACAGATTATTATATCAGAATGGTTGTTCTTTATTTCGATATCAAGAAAGCCGATATTACATCTTGTATTCTCAAATAAATTGAGACCATAATCGTCTATGAAAACAGTGTTGGTCTAAAGTTCTAACTGAATAAGGAATATTGATGATTAAACGTATAATCACTGGTAAACGTCTATTTGTTCTTGATACAAATGTGCTCATGCACGATCCCACCGCGCTATACCGCTTTAACGAGCATGATGTATTCCTACCGATGGTCGTTTTAGAAGAGCTCGATAATGGTAAAAAAGGATTATCAGAAGTTTCACGAAATGTCCGTCAAGTCAGCCGTATGTTGGATGAAATGATGTTACAAGCTGGCGATGATAGTGAGTCAATGCTTAATGGCATTCCTCTTCCCAATATTTCAAATGACGATGACGAACAGTCATCAAGTGGCCGACTATTCTTCCAGACGAGTCAAATGGTGGAAGACTTACCCAAGGAATTGCCAGGTTCAAAGGCTGATAACTCGATTCTGTCAATAGCTCGTAGCCTACAACATTCCAAGCCTGACGTTACAGTCACCTTAGTTTCTAAAGATATTAATTTACGTATCAAAGCTACAGTATTAGGTATTCATGCCGAAGATTATTACAACGATAAAGTATTAGATGATGTTGATTTACTTTATCTAGGTGCAAGCGAACTCACTGCTGATTTTTGGGATGATCTCAATAGTCTTGAATCATGGATGGATGATGGCCACACCTTCTATAAAGTTGAGGGTGATGTCGTTAAAGACTGGTATCCCAATGAACTTATATTCTCACCTGATGAACATAATTCAATTGAAGCCGTTGTTCGAGAGAAAACAGATACCACCGCCAGTATTGAGTTGATCCACGATTATCGAAAAGCAAGCCATTCTGTTTGGGGTATCAATGCTCGTAATAGGGAGCAAAATTTTGCACTTAATTTATTAATGGATCCTGAAGTTGATTTTGTCAGTTTATTGGGGCAAGCAGGTACAGGTAAAACGTTACTCACCCTAGCAGCCGCATTAACGCAAACTATTGAACATAAGCGCTATCTTGAAATAATAATGACTCGAGTCACCGTCCCTGTTGGTGAAGATATTGGCTTTTTACCGGGTACCGAAGAAGAAAAAATGACCCCTTGGATGGGTGCATTAATGGATAACTTAGAAGTTCTCAATAAAACCGATGACAGTGCTGGTGAATGGGGGAAACAAGCCACTAATGATTTATTACAAAGTCGTATAAAAATTCGTTCACTTAATTTTATGCGTGGCCGCACATTCTTAAACCGTTTCCTTATTATTGATGAGGCTCAAAACTTAACCTCAAAACAAATGAAAACTTTAATTACACGTGCTGGACCTGGAACAAAAATCGTCTGTCTCGGTAATATAGCTCAAATTGATACCCCTTATTTAAGCGAGACAACGTCAGGTTTAACTTATGTCGTTGATCGCTTTAAAGAATGGGAACATAGTGGACACATCACATTATTACGCGGTGAACGCTCTCGATTAGCTGACTTTGCTGCCGAACAGCTATAAAATCTGGCATAATGCTTAAATAATATTTTGATACCTGTCAAAAGGGGACAGGTATCAAATCAGATTTTATGGGGTAAAATATTGATGGAAAATTTATCTGAATTTAACAGCGATCGTCGTGAATTTTTTCGTATTACGGATAGTGTTCACATTGACTATAATCCGCTGAGTACAGCCGAAGTAAAAAAGCTTATTCCCCACATTCAAAACCATGTACAAAATGATGCGGTTCAGAGTAACCAACGTTTAAACTCTATCCAAACCAGTCTAAATCACCTTATTGATCAAATAAATCAAACCGATCGAGATATTGCCCGAGCGCTTCGTCTGCTTGATGAAAAAATTACGCTGGTCAATAAAACAATTGCTCAAAAAGAAAATTCTTCTGAACAACGTGCTTATACCGACGCTAATTTAAGTGGTGGTGGGGTAGCCTTTTTTGTAAGTGAAAACTATCCTACAAAAACAGCAATGGAAATACAGATTGAATTTCGTTCATCAGGCAGCGTTATCCATGCCATTGCCAATGTCATAGCATGTACCAAAAGTTATGATGCACCGAGAGACACACCCTATATATTGAGACTTGTTTTTAGTCATATGAGTGAAATTGATCGTAATTTATTAGTTAAACATACCCTATCACGACAAGCCTTAGATTTACGTCTTAATAAAGAAATACAGCTTTAACTTTGCTCAATGTTAGCATCATCAAATTGATGTTTTAGCAATGCATAATACAAAATTGGAATCACAAATAAAGTCAGAATAGTTGACACTAATATCCCAAATAATAGAGCTACGGCAAGACCATTAAAAATCGGATCATCTAAAATAAATAAAGCACCTAACATAGCAGCCATTGCTGTTAATACAATAGGTTTCGCTCTCACAACCGCTGCTTGAACCACTGCTTGTTCGAGTTTCATTCCAGCAGAAACAGCCTGATTAATAAAGTCTACCAGCAGAATTGAGTTTCTAACAATAATCCCAGCCATCGCAATCATTCCAATCATTGAGGTCGCTGTAAATTGAGATCCTAATAAAGCATGGCCTGGCATCACGCCAATAATAGTAAGTGGCACAGGCGCCATAATAACTAAAGGCACTAAGTAAGACTTAAACTGCGCCACAACCAGTAAATAAATTAAAATAATGCCTACTGCATAAGCCAAGCCCATATCTCGGAAAGTCTCATAAGTCACTTGCCACTCACCGTCCCATTTCAAACTGTCCTGTACAGGCAAATTCGGCGTGTTAATAAAAAACTGTTCTAAATCACTCTCTTTTAAAAGATTATAAATATCAAACATGCCATATAAAGGGCTATCAAGATCACCAGCCATATCAGCTGTAACAAAGCTAACGGGCAGCAAATCTTTATGATAGATAGTTTGCTCATTATAGCTTTCAACCACCTTAATAACGTCGCCAATCGCAATCAAGTTACCTTCATTATTTTTGACGCGTAATTTCTTCAATGCAGAGATGTCTCGTTGCTCGGTTAATGGCAATCGTAAACGGAGAGGAACCGCATATTTAACCGACTCTTCGTGAAGATACCCCACATCTTCGCCTGCTACTGCCATCCTTATTGTGGCAACAATCTGTGCTTGTGATAGTCCTAATAAAGCCGCTTTATCACGATCAACCTCAATCACTTGTTTAGCAGATTTAACCTCGACACTATCATCAATATCAACCACTCCACTGGCTTGTTCGAACACAGCTCGGATCTGCTTCGCCGTGCTCAATTGACGTTCATAATCAATCCCATATACCTCAGCAACAATAGGCGATTGAACCGGTGGACCAGGAGGCACTTCCACTATTTTCACATTACCGCCCCAATACTGACCAATTGCTTGTAAAGGCTCACGAACAGAAGCTGCTATTTGATGGCTTTTACGATCGCGTAATGATTTATCAAGTAAATTAACCTGAATATCTCCAAACTCAGCCCCATCACGCAAATAATATTGCCTCACTAGCCCATTAAAATTGATAGGAGAGGCTGTGCCGGCATAAGTTTGATAATCCGTCACTTCAGGTACTGTTTGTAAATATGTACCTAACTCCCCCAATAAACCGGCAGTCCGCTCTAAACTACTACCTTCAGGCATATCGATAACTATTTGGAATTCTGACTTATCATCAAATGGCAGCATTTTTAGTACGACCATTTTCATTGTGCCTAAGCCAAGCGAAGCTGCAATTAGAAGAATAAGCCCCACAAATAATAACCATCGCCATAAACGACTCGTAGGCCGAGATACAAACGGGCTAATAATTTGATTAAATAAACGATAGGTCCAAATATTATATTGATTTTCTGATTGGCTACTTACACTTACAGACTGACGCTGCATAGACAACATTTTCAACATCATCCATGGCGTTAAAATATAAGCAACTAATAAAGACAGCAACATACCAATACTGGCATTGATTGGTATAGGGCTCATATAAGGCCCCATTAGCCCCGTGACAAATGCCATCGGTAATAAGGCAGCAATAACAGCGAAAGTTGCTAAGATAGTTGGCCCCCCTACTTCATCCACAGCAAGCGGTATGACTTGCGTTAATTTTTTTCCACCCAATTTGTGATGACGATGAATATTCTCAACCACCACAATCGCATCATCAACCAAAATACCGATTGAAAAAATCAGAGCAAATAGAGATACTCGATTAAGCGTGAATCCCCAAGCCCAAGAAGCAAAAAGCATCAGCATTAAGGTGACAATCACAGCAATACCAACAATCAAGGCTTCTCGCCAGCCTAATGCAATTAAGACGAGAGCAATGACAGCAATCGTGACAAACACTAATTTTTTAATCAGTGTTTGCGCTTTATTATCAGCAGTTTCTCCATAGTTTCTGGTCACCGTGACTTCAACACCTTCAGGGATGAACACCCCTTTCAATTCAGCCAGTCGTTCTATAACCGCATCACTTATATCTACCGCATTAGTTCCGGGTTGTTTTGCAATAGCAATAGTCACAGCAGGGTATTGACCTTGCACAGTAATCCCTTTCGCACTGGCCGCAGCTCCCGTGCCAAACGAAGCATAATTAGAGGCTTGATCAGGCCCCGCTTTAACAGTCGCAACATCTTGCAAATAAACCGGCAGACCATTATTAATGCCAATCACCAGCTTTGATAACTCATCAATTGTTGTCAGCAATACACCTGCTTGTAGAGCTGTTGATTCATCATTCTTAACAAACACGCCTGACTCAGCGGAACTATTTGCAGCGAGTAAAGATCGCTTTAATTCAGATGGGCCGATGTTATACGCTGCCAGCCGTTGTGAATCGAGCTCGATCCTAACTACATTATCTGGTCCACCGATGGTATAAACATCACGAGTACCCACAATACGTTTCAATTGAACTTCAAGTGCATGTGCCACTTTTTGCAACTCATAAGCACCACGGTTTTGATCTTGTGTCCATAACGTTAAGCTAAGAATAGGAACATCATCGATTCCTTTTGGCTTGATAATAGGTTGAGAAACTCCTAGATCTATAGGTAACCAATCACTATTTGAGTAAATTTTATTATATAAACGCACAATGGCATCGGTTGATTCTTCGCCAACTTCAAACTGTACAGTAAGCACAGACATACCTGGTTTAGAGCTTGAGTACACATGCTCAATGCCCGCTATTTCAGAAATAACTTGCTCAGCGGGTGAAGATACGAGGTGCTCAACCTCTCGCGCCGAAGCACCTGGATAAGCAATAAATACATTGGCAAATGTAACATCAATCTGTGGCTCTTCTTCTTTAGGCGTCACTAGTAGTGCAAATAGCCCTAGCAAGACACCAATTAATGCTAATAATGGCGTGATCTGAGTCTGTTGAAATTGTCTGGCAATTAGGCCAGAGATACCTAAACGATCAGCCCTCATCACTGTGACCTTGCTTTAATTAATGCACGTGTCGCAGCATAGGAATCAATAATCACGTTCTCACCTTGGCCTAAACCAGCAAGTACCTCTCGCTGTTGTTCAGTGATAGTTCTGCCCAAGCGAATTTGCCTAAATACAATTTGCCCATCAGCCAACTGAACATAGACCCCCGTCACTTCACTTCGTTGAACAATTGCAGTTTGTGGTATCACGGTTATATTTTCTTCACCTAAATCAAATTGCAACTTGCTATACATGCCTGGATAAAGCTGAGAAATATTATTCGGCAATGTGACTCGAACCTTAATACTATGGCTTTGTATATCAGCAGTAGGAATAATCGTAATCTTTCCCCCTTTTACCTGACGTCCATCTTCCAAAAAGAGTATTGCGCGATTCGCATCAATCATAGCAGGCAATAAATACTGTGGAATTGCCGTAACGGCTCTTAGTTCTTGTAACGAAACACCAGTCATTAAAGGCTGTCCAGGGCTGGCCATTTCACCTAATTCAATAAATCGATCCGTTACAACACCGCTATAAGGCGCAATAATTTGCGTATAAGAAAGCAGCACATTAGCTTCATCAAGTTGAGCATTTCTCGACTTAATTTGTGCTTTAATGGCCTGAACTTGGGCATTCGATGAGCTTAAATCAGCGGTGGCCTTATCTAGTGCAGCTTGTGAAATTAACTTCTTTTGGAACAAACGCCTCACGCGTACAAATTCTGAATCGGCCTCTTTTTGTCTTGCAACTGCCTCTCTATTTTGGGCTTTATCAGCTAACAAACTTGCTTCTATCTGCGCTACACGAGCTCTAAATTCATCATCTCGAAAACGTAAAATTACAGCCCCTCTAGGTACATAGTCATTAACATCAAAATTAAGCTCAATAACTTCGGCAGCGATACGCGATGACACAGTTGATTGATGTACAGCTTCAATAACGCTATCAAACACTTCCAGTTTTGGAAATATTTTACTTTCAACCGCTACCGTCTCTAATTTACCTGCGGCATGCACAGGTGAAACGAACATCATTAATAGACTTAATATTAGCGGTAGTAAGAAATAATACTTCATAGAATAGTCTCAACGATTAGGTATAGAACTTATCAAGTTAACTTGAGTCGAACTGTAAGTAATAGATTATATTATCAAACACTAATATATAATTCCATCTCTTAACTCTGCTAAGACTTTGTTATGATGAAATTTAATTTCTAGAGCAGTACTTTTAACTCGCTACATAAGGAAATCAAGATGAAATCAACACTCTCAATTATTGCCATATCAATTTGTATTGCCTACCCTACTTTTAGTGCTGCACAAGAAAAAACAAGCACATTAAACGATCAAAGCTCTGTCGCAGTCACTATCTATAATCAAAACCTAGCACTCATTAAAGATCAACGTAAATTAACGCTCGATAAAGGGTTGAACGATCTCGCATTTCGTGGCGTTAGTGCTCAAATTCGTCCTGAAACAGCATTATTAAGAAGCCTTAATCCTAATAATAAAATTAATATCCTTGAACAAAATTTTGATTTCGATTTACTGACACCACAAAAGTTACTAGAAAAAAACACGGGTAAACAGATTCGATTTTCATCCGTCAATCCCGTAACAGGTATAGAGACGATTCAGCCTGCTACTGTACTGAGTACGCATGGCGGCATTACGCTAAAACTCGCTGATAGGATTGTGACGAACCCCAAGGGCAATTATATATTCGAACAGATTCCAGATAACCTTCGCGACCAACCGACCTTAGTCACTAAGCTCACGAATAGCGTTGATAAAGAACAGACGGTTGAACTGGGTTACCTTACTGGGGGCCTGTCTTGGAAAGCAGATTATGTCGCTGAGCTGAGTCATGATGATAGTCACTTAGATTTAACTGGTTGGATCACTCTCAATAATCAAAGTGGCACTGCCTATAACAACGCCAAATTACAGTTAGTTGCAGGCGATATTAATCAAGTGCAGCAGCAACCTCGTAGAGATCTTGGCCGTGTAGCCATGATGGAAATGAAAAGCATGGCTGATAGTAATGTTGCCGAAGAAAGTTTGTTTGAATACCACCTATATAGTCTGAACAACCCTACTGATTTAGCCCATAATCAAACCAAGCAAGTTGCTTTATTAACGGCAAACTCAGTTCCAGTCGAAAAAGAGTTTGTATTACAGGGAAATAACTATTATTACGGTCGTAGTTATAATGATATCGGTCAAAAAATTAAAGTAGCAGTGTTTGTTGGCTTTAAAAATAATGAACAATCTCATCTTGGGCTACCCATTCCTAAAGGCATTGTTCGAGTCTACAAAAATGATAGTCAAGATCGTGCCCAATTTGTTGGTGAAGACAGTATTGATCACACACCAAAAAATGAAGATATTCGTTTAAAACTTGGCGATGCCTTTGATGTCACTGCAAATAAAAAACAAACTGATTTCAAAAAAGCGAGATACAATCCACCTCACCATGCAGCCTATGAAAGTGCTTATGAGATAGAGTTGAAAAATGCTAAACCAGAAGCTATAACAGTCACTATTCGCGAACCTATACCTAGTGACTGGAAGGTTTTACAAGAAAGTCATAGCCACAAGAAAACAGCTTCTGGAACAGCTGAATGGCAGATCACCATTCCAGCAGAAAGTACAAAAAAACTCAACTACCGAGTATTAGTTCAATATTGAGTGAGGCAGTCCTTTTAGCTTTAAATCGTCATTTATGTCAGTCACTACTCACGCAATGGCTTGAGAAAAAGTATCATTATATAAATGTAAATTCAGACAACAAACACCTCAAACGCAATGAACTCATGGCGTTTGAGGTTAACTGTTCAGCGAACTAAACTTTAAATTAACTCACGAGTCCTCTCAACGTTTCACCTAGTTTAGCTAACTCTAAGCTTGCTTTGGTTGTTTGGCCTGCCGATGTTGCTGTTTGTTCTGAAATTTCTTCAACACTACAAATATTAACGTTTGGATAGCCTATATTACGACAGACCCAATTGATTAGAGGTCCTGCCCAAGATTATTTGGCTGGTAGTGAGTATTAATATATAAAAATGAAGCATAAGGAAAGGTATAAAAACTATCTCAGTTCTTGCCTTATACCCATACTTATAACGAGACCGAAAAGTTACCTACGTTAGAGAATATTGACAACTTCTATGTCAATATTTTTTATACAAGCTGGAACGTTTTATAACCTTCAATTTGTAATAAATATGTTACATACAGCTCGATTTGAAAATTTGAATTGCCTTTTTACTTCCACGTAAACTGACTGACGCTTTAGTATCACCAAAAGCAAAATAAATATAACTTGCAGCAGCTAATTTTTTCCAAATCAGGTCATCAACTGGCAATAAAAATTGCTGTGCATCTTCTCCTGTCATGCCCATTTTCACTACCTTAGCTGGCCGCGAATAGATCTCACGCTCACCATCAAACTTCATATCAATCACCTCACTATTAGCTAATTCACTAATAGTATTTTGCGGTAGTACATAAACAGTAGCTAAAGCTGGGGTATCGGGGCCTTGACACTGTATTAACATACCCAAATCATCTGCACAGACTGAGTCATTACAATCAGCAATAGATACATTTACGCTGTGAGGTTGATAAGCCGTCCACACCCGATTTGCATCATGTGTATCCATAGTCAACTCTTGGCAATGTTCAATAATAGCTTCATCTCCAACTGTTTGGTAAATGTAACCTCGTTCACCTGCCGTCCACCATCCCCAAGGTTGGCTAACATTACCAAATTTTGCACCACTTCCAGATATAACAGAACTAAGCCTCAACAACTCTTCACCATAACTGACATACATCTCATCTTTTTGAATATCATAATAAGTGCTAACACTAGCCCCACTCTCACATTGGTACTGTATGAAATCCGCTTCTTCAGGAAAAACTGTGGCTGCCAGGGCCTTTGGCTTTGTCACACGGTTTACATCCCAACCTTTTTGTATGCTATTACATTGTTGAATAGACAACTTGTTTGCCGTATCACTAACTAGGCAATCCATCTGACCCACACCATCATTACCAAAAAACCACGCGCCTTTATTCTGACCCAAACTATAGCCTTTAAACCACCATGTCTGTGCACCAAACCCTATATCATCACATTTACTAATGGTTATTTGTTCATTTTGCCCTATCGTTAGGCAGACCGGTTTACCTTGATAACATGTGGCAATGTCATAGCCTGCGCCACCAATATGAGTCAACAACCAGTTTCTAGCTTTGTCATCTTGACTTTCTTGCAGTACGACTTGCCCTTGAGAGTCAATATCAATAAACATAGGATTTACATCAGAGTGAACATTGAGAGTGTAAAAACCTGTTGTCTGGATGTTTGAGTTTATTTTTTTACTAACCCTCGGACTAGCACAAACCATAGAAGAATTGGCCACATTGGCCTGATGCTCGAGTTTCCATTTAGGTATTTTGTTAGTGTGCTCTTCTGCAAACACGTTAAATGAAGTAAGAGCCAGTATCAGTGAAATCAATAAATTTGACTTCAATTTTTGGGATAAATCAACCATTACTATCAATACTCAAATTATCAGTCAAAGCATGACTGTTTACTTTAATAAAAAACTCAATTATTGAATGCATTAAAAGTTACCACCACATTGTTTAATTGCCATTTCCCAACCAACTATAGGCATTTGTGTTTTGAAACAACCAATGCGCCCTTGCACAATAGGCATCGAATTAATGCCTCGACAAAGCTTTTTAACGTTTGTTGAGTTCCATGTTTTATCTCCGTTAGTTGACCAAGCAACTTTGCCTTGCACTTCGTTGTAACAAACTTGCTCAAAATTAGTGCCTGCTGTTGCGGAAACACCTCCAGCGCTGACATTTGATTGGGGTTGTGATGTAGATTTGTTCCCACTCAGGGGCGTCCTTGAATAGTGATCGTATGGGTTTCCAGGATAGTTAGTTTTCAACCCTACAACAGAAGCACTGGCCTTACTAAGATCACACTTATTTTCTTTCTTGTAGTAGTCAAATGATTTACACCAACCTCTATTACTGCATGCATCCTTACAATTTTGAACAGAAACGAATTTCAAATTCAATTGGTTGTGTCCACTAATTGCAGCATTTCTAACAAGCTGGTACGTATCAGGTGTTTTTGTCTGTGGTATCGCGGCTGGCACGGATAAAGATGTGTTCCCTTCCTCAGGGGTTGGTCTTGATACAGCCTTTAAAACACCGTTGGTTGCAATCACATCACCTTGCCCTAATCGATCCATCCTTGGTAGATCTAACAACTCAAATTTATCATTAACAAATCGATAGTCTCGTAGTCTTACTTCGCCAGTGAGCTTAACACCAACTCCTTCGTCAGAAAACTCCTTCGTTTCCGTAATTACTTTATTCCCACTTTTATCTACAGAAGCCAAACTAATACCAAATTGACCACCGGCATACTCCTGCTTACCTGTGTTGTCATGATCTGTTAATGTTGATCCAAACACTGCATATTTATCCCTGACATCAAAAGAGGGCTTGTAAATTGGTTTTCCATTAACCTGTTTCGCAATCACTGGTTTGGGCGGGATTGAGATAAATAGAGACTTATTTTCAAGTTTAAATGTAGACCCCTTACCCTTAGTCACAGCTTTACTACTACCTTTATTCCAAAGGGTTTCTGTTTTAATTGCTGTAAAAACTTTAACACCACCAGGAAGGTCAATTGGCTTACCTGCTTCTCCAACATACAGCTTTCCATAAAAATCAGGTTCGTTATTAGACCCTTCATCATCATCCTGACTTACTCTCACCTTTTTAAGTGTCACTTCATATATTTTAGGTGACCAGTCATAACTATCAGTTTGTCCTTGGGTCTGTGCAATATATTGATCTAGCATCTGGGCCATTTTAGCTCTTAACTGGTGTATTCGATTTGACTCCGCAGGGTCAGAAATGCCCATCAATTCTGGCCATATCAGTTCATATATGGCTCGCAACTCAACTTTTAATGGGACATAGTTATCAGCAACCGATGGTGTGGCCATGTTCCACATGCCAAAACTTGCGCCTGGTTGCCCCCCTTGGCTCTCAAACGAAGCCTTTCCACTACTTTCTTTTTGACGCATTTCGTTTACATTGCTCTGTGTCATACCCACCGAGGCGCCAACCTTGACCGCTTTCACTGGGACACTACCTGCCACATCAACAGATAAGCTTTTAGACACGGACTCAGAAAGCTCTTTTACGTCGATTTCTTCGTCATAACGGATGTAACCACCAAATAACGTTGCAAGCGACCAATGCGTACCATACCGCTCAAAAAAGTTTTTAAATTCAGGGTAACTTCTCAGGTTATTTTCATTGGTTAAAAAATTGGTTAGCCCTTTTGATAATCGCATGTGCTCTTTGACATAGACGGTCCAATAAGCTTCACCGACAATTTGCTTGCGTATAAGTGTTTTATTTTCTGCTTCAAACTTTTTATCTTCACGGCTGATCCCAACTTTCCCGCTGCCTTCTGGGCCTTTTGTATTATTACCTTTACCTCCAGCACTTAGCCCGACATTAACACTAGTCGATTTACGCTCTTCGTCACTAGAAAACATGAGCGTTGTGACTTCTTGACCACGCGTTCTAGCTTTTTCTGGTAACACTTCAAGATCATTTGGAATAGCTATTTTTAATGCTCCTAGGTGCCAATCTGTACTTGTACCCTCCAGCGTTTGCAATAAATCTGGTGCATTACCACCTAGACCTCGTTCAGTTAGTCTTGAGGGGTCCATTTTAAGAATGTTGTATCCTTTTCTCATTTGGTCTTCCATGCGAAACTTGTCTTGGAATCCATTTTGATACTGAGTTGCGTTCTCTACACGTGGGTTAAAGTCAATTTTATCTGTGCTTAACCATGATTCAAATTGAGGACTTATTGTAACGTCTTCTTTGGCTGGTGTTGGGGTACTAGCCGTAGGTGGGTTACAGTTAATTTTATCTTTAGGACAACCGTTGTTAGCCACTGCAGCGGGCTCTGTTGGCTGTGATACAGGTGTTGATGGTTCTGCGACTGCTGTTGCTCCTCTTCCGCTGCTGTTGGTTACCCCTACTTGTTGATTAGACTCAATCAAGAACACCTTATTAGGCGTACCATCATGAGTAAATTGCTGAATGACATCATCACTACCTGATGGCGTAATCAAAATCACCTCATTCATATAGAACTTTTCTTCTTTTTGTTGCCCAGGCTCAATTGAGTGCAACAATGACGCCCCCCCGTCAGGCAATATGACGTGCACATCTACAACACCTTGGCTATTATTAAAAAGAATGCTTGGGATTTCTTCGGCTGAGGCCTTTTGCATAAAAACAAAAGCGAAGCTTAATAGTGCGAATATAAAGCATTGTCTAATATTGTTAGTTAGTGAAAATAACATGGTTTTCCTTTACGTTTTATCTATAAGTTTTGATTGCCTTTAATCCCAAATATTTTTCACTTTCCCTTGGGTATGCTGACTCAATTGTTGATTGAATGTAACCTCGTCAACTTGATTGTATCTTTCGTACTGTTTTCTGAAAACGTTGGCATTTGGTGTAGATGCTTGTTCAATAAAGCCAACACCGCCTGCCGTATAATCAAATAACTTATTGAGCGTACTAATATCATTGTCGGCAGGCGCTTGTGAATAATTATTATCATAGTCAACCTGCAACTTCCTAGCCTTCACACTTCGCTCAGAAGCTTTTCCTTTCACAACTCTAAAACCATCAAAATCAAAAAACTTTACTTTGTACCCAAGAGGGCTTTTAGGGTCAGCAACGACATCAAAGTTTTCCATTTTGTGATCTGTCCAAACAATACCATGTTTGTTTAACCCTCTTATGACAGTGTTGATCGTTAATTCTTCATTAGGCGTAATTGCACTTTTAATTTCATCGCTTGTCACCTTGACCTCTTTTAATTTGAGACGCTCCCCATTAGCAAGAGCTTCAAGACGTTTTTTATTTTTTGCCCGTATTTCTATTCGGTCAATTGCAGAAGTTGCTTGTACTGAGTTGCCGTTTTCATCTAAAACCCTCTGAAACCTACCTTTCGCGTCTTTGTAATAAACGGGGGAGCTAATATTTTGTTCAACGGTATGTACAAATTTATGCATCCCATTTCGACTCGCTACGGTAAGAACCTGTGGCTCTCCTGTAACATCTGCTACTTCTACGACCTTACCTAATAATTTGCTTTGGTGAGTTTGTTTAAATCGGTTTAATATCTCACGTCCAACCATTTGATCGTTAATAACATTAATGTTATCAGGCAAATCAACCACTTTTGGACTAATGCTATCAATGTCTGGTCCCGCAATTCTTACAAGCTTGTGTACATAATTAGGGTTCTGAGGGTCTTTATAAACAAGTGCATTGGCGCCTCCTCCTAAAGTCCCCCAAAATGCCCGAATTAGGTTTTGGTCTGGGTTTAAAGTCATCAGGGTTGTCTGGATCCATACCGCTGCTGTGTTGATGCGTGACCCTGCTAACAATCGTTTTGAAAGGCTTAATAATCGCCTCAGTAAAAAGTCGCTTATAGCGATTAGACAGATTTAGTGTTTTATAAATTTTGGGAGTTTGTTTATTCGGTGTTGCTCTAACGCCAATATTAGGCGGCAAACGTTTATCCGTAGTTATAGTACTATTCACAGTAGGAGCATTCATAGCTTCCTTACTAGCGCCTCTGCCTTGGTCTAGCGTGGGTAACTTCTCATATTGCTTACCACTGGGTCGCTGATTAACTATATCTTTAGTTGCGGTGTTATCACTTGTTTTGGGAAGTTTTCCATAAGGGCTGCCTTTCGGGATTCGCCCATAATTACCTTCCGCACCATCTGCACCATTAGTCGGAACGGGCAGCTTGTCATATTGATTCCCTATAGGGCGTCGGTTTGTGACCTCTTTATGCGTACCATTATCACTTATAGTGGGCTGCTTCCTATATGACTGAGGAATCCGCCCATAGTTACTTGCTGAACCATTAGTGATTTGTGGCTTGGCCTTTGTAGCTTGCTGTGACTTATTGCTTGGTTTAACCGCATTGCCAGCGACTACGAACTGTCGAGCGGAATAAGTTGGAGTTTGTTGCCATGACTGCTTTATAGCATTTGTTGTGTTATTTAACTGAGCATTAGCCTCCGCCGCATAGAATGATAACAACAAAACAGTAGCAAGAGATAATCTGGCATATATGGTTTTTGCATCGCTTATTTTGCTAGCTATCAACATCATTTAAATGTTTGGCGAGGTTGTATTAACCTGCCCCTTAGTAGCATTGCTCAATATTTTATTAAATGCCTCTGGAGACTGCCTATCGAGTGCGGATAAGTTATCTCTAAATCCATTTGCACCTGGTGACTGCAGTGTCGGTAATGGCTCGCTGCCAAAAGCCGTAAAATCAAAATCAAACCTATCTACGCGTGCCGGTTTATCACGTGTTGCATGATCAAATTTAGTCTGTATCTCACGTGCTTTATTTTTCCTTTCCAGCCTTGAATTGCCTTTAACAGCCCTGAATCCATCAAAATCAAAGAAAATCACCTTGTACCCCGTTGGGCTTTTTGGCTCTTTCACTACATCTAAGTTTTGTAACTTATGATCCGTCCACGCAATTCCATTATGATTTAACCCCCTCAAAACCGTATTAATGGTCACTTCTTCTTGCTTCGTTATCGCCTTGCTCATATCGGTATTTGTGATCCGGTATTTATATTTTTTACCTGGCACTGGCTTTTCATGAGGACCTAAAATTTCGCCCAATTTAATTTTTTGCCCCTTTAACTTAGCTTGTTTACGCACGCTATCTTTGGCTCTTAGTTCAATACGTTCAAAACCATTGGTTGCCAACACAAACTTGCCATTATCTCCCTTGATAGCTTTTTGCCTTCCTTTTGAGTCTGTCGTAAACACGGGGGTACTGATGTTCTGCTCTTTGGTATGTGCAAATTTATGAATATTGCCATTTGGGCCTTTAATATCCCATACTTCGGGCTTACCATCCATTTCTGCAATTTGCACCATACTGTCTAAACCTTTGCCTTTATAGGTTGCTTTAAAGCGTTTTAAAATCGCCCTGCCTCCAAGCTGGTCGGTAATAGATACTTCTCTATCAAGATTCTCTATGCTCGTACTACCTTTTTTCCCAAAACTGATAAGCGGTACCAGTTTATGTACAAACTTATTGCTTCTTTTATCTTTATATACACGAGAGTTATATCCCCCTCCGAGAAATTTACCAAGTTTTCCCGTACTACCCTTGGGAATCCATTCTCCTCTATCATTTTGCACCATGCCCTTATGCTTGTATGTAGCTGCAAGCCGTGAAAATGGCTTAATAAGTTGATTGGAAAAAACTTTTACTGCATTTTGTGCTGTATTAATCGGTCGTGCTGTTACATTAACATTATTAGATAGTTGTGCAGGTTTTGGTGGGAGCTTTCGTAATAGAGGACTACTAGGCTGCCCTACGTTCTGTACAGCACCTCTAGCTGGTACAACGGGTGCTTTTGGCAACTTCTGGTGGGGGCTTCCTGCTTGAATCGCATTTGGAGCATTCACTCCTCTAGCCGGAACAGCTGGTGCTTTTGGCAACTTCTGGTGAGGGCTTCCTGCTTGAATAGCATTAGGAACATTCACTGCTCTAGCTGGAATAGTAGGTTTTGATAAACCTTTGTTTTTTACTGGTGGTTTAGTTGCCGCTAAACCAGCCACAATGAAGCCTTCTCCAAAATAACCTGCTCTATCCTTAATAACAACTTGCATGTCGTTAGTTAACTGAGCTTGCACACAACAAGAAATCACCAACGCAACGAAAGAAATGTTAACGATGATGATATTTTTGATGTTGTTAATAACATTTCTCATAATAAACTTCCAAGTTTACAGAGGCTTTCTAGCTATAATGCGAGTGTTAAGGGAGTAGCCGATGGAAGTAACATACCACAATAAGTGAAAAGTTATTACAAAACATTGAAGTATATAACTAATACACTTCTAGTCTGTTAGTCACATATATAGACTGTAAATCAGTCTTTATTAAAAATATGACTGCAAGATACAGAAGTTTCACATGCATAATTTGCGGAGCACGTGGGCAAGCTGGGACGAGCGAAATGGAACGCCTTTACCAGTGCTTCAAGAATTAGATGGATGGGCTGATCTTTCGATGGTAACTAAGTACACACATTTGGGAGTTTCGTGCATCGCAGAGTACGTAAATAACGTATCTACTTTTGGTATAAATGTCACTGAATCCCCCAAGAACAAAAACAGGGCTAATACGGAATCAGTGTAAAGTATTGGTTTATATGGTCGGAACAGCAAGATTCGAACTTGCGACCCCTTGTCCCCCAGACAAGTGCGCTACCAGACTGCGCCATGCCCCGACGGTAGTATGCTGAAAAATTTGTTCTTGTTTCAACGAACATCATTCTATCAAATGATTATCAACAAAACTATTGATAAAAACGTAAAATAAGCTATTTTTATTGTTTAGTATTTCATGATGAACTACCCTATTTTATATAGCTTCCGTCGTTGTCCTTATGCAATGCGAGCTCGCCTTGCCATTGCTATTAGCGGTGTTCAAGTTGAATTACGCGAAGTCGTGTTGCGTGATAAACCTGACGCTTTATTGCAGGCTTCGCCTAAAGGCACTGTGCCAGTATTAGTCACCGATGAGAATACAGTGATTGATGAAAGTATAGACATTATGATGTGGGCCCTTCATAGCAACGATCCTGATAAATGGTTAGGTGACTCATCTACTGAGGTTGAAGTATCAATTCAAGCCTTGATTAACAATAATGATGGTGAATTTAAACACTACCTAGATCGCTATAAATATGCCGACCGTTTCCCAGAGCACTCACAACTGTATTATCGTCAACAAGCAG
This sequence comes from uncultured Gammaproteobacteria bacterium, assembly GCA_937900515.1. Classification (GTDB taxonomy): domain Bacteria; phylum Pseudomonadota; class Gammaproteobacteria; order Nitrosococcales; family Methylophagaceae. The sequence goes on from CALCCU010000132.1 coordinate 26,929, forward strand.
AAAAAACACTGCTTCACTTAGAACAAGCTCTGACTGATAAAGACTACTTGTTTGGAAATTCCCCCAGCCTTGCAGATATGGCAATTCTGCCATTTATAAGACAATTTGCCTTTGTTGATAAAGATTGGTTTGATAATTCAGACTATACGAACCTCAAGTTATGGCTTGAAGAGTTTATCGCTTCACCTCTATTTAATTCCATTATGACTAAATACCCACAATGGCATGCAGATGATAATAAACAATTATTCCCAGAGCTCGAGTAGTAGTTACTAAGGTAGAAAAGTGAGCTTAGTCGGGAGTTAAGATGGACAGTATGCTTTCGCAACTGGATTGTCTAAATCATAGTATTGATATAAACAGACCATTCTAGTTTCATCCGCGGCCTCTACATTCATTTTATTAAGTAGTTCACGCCATAATGTCAGCCGACTTGACCTTGCTAAATATTGAGTCCTATTTTCACGCTTTTCTAGCCATATACCTTTTGCATTAAAGCTATACACTGGTTGTAAATCTTGACGTTCATAAGCAGGCATGATGCTTGGGTGTAAATTATCCAAGACTAAAGGATCGGCATTCGCCTGTTCAAAATATGTCAACACAATGTGTGATGTATTGGTATTAATCGTTTTAGCATAGGTCAGGCGCAACTTCTTCTCATCCATCCCCATAGCGACTAAAGTGAAATACTTTGCTATAGCGAAATCCTCACAGTCACCGCCTTTTGTGACAATTGTTTGTAATGGTGTCGCCCAATAGTCAACAGTATGCCATTGCTCATTATCACTAACATAATCAAGACGGTTGATAAAATTATTTACAGCCGTTAGTTGTTGTCTATCTGACCATTTTACACCTAACACAATGAGGCTTTCCCATTGCTCTAGCCGTTGTTTTGTCTCAGTACTAAGACCATCGGACATAGAAGTTTCTATACTTGATGAGGGGGAACATGCAACGAGAAACAAAAAAACAAGGCTCAAAGAACACCTATACAAAATAATCTCCATTTATATAATCTGCCGCGACATCCGTATCGGACAAGAAAGGTACCTCACCTAATAATGGGGCACTAATCTTATGCTTCAGCATTGATACAATCTCTTTAGACTGTGCATTAATTTCTACGTTATTAGCAACCCATCCAAGCAGTGGTAATCCAGATTGCTTAATGACTTCAACCGTTAATAAGGCATGATTGATACAACCTAAACGAATACCAACCACTAAAACAATGGGTAGTTTCAACAACTTGGCTAAGTCGGCTATTGTTTGTGAATTATTAACAGGAACAAACCATCCCCCAGCACCTTCAACTACCACTGTATTGCAGTGTTGTTGTATTTGTTCAAATTGCTGCTGGATAAAATTTAAATCAATTTTTGTATGAACATATTGAGCGGCAATATGAGGTGCAATAGCTGGCTGAAAGCTGTATGGATTCACAACCTCATAAGGTAGCTCAACATTAGCATGCTTGATAAGTTGCATCGCATCATCATTACGCAAGCCAGACTCCGTAACTTCACAACCACTGGCAATGGGTTTCATACCGGCAACACGAAGTCCTTTTTGTTTGAGTAGGTCTATTAATGCAGTACTAATAACTGTTTTTCCAGCATCCGTGTCCGTGCCGGTGATAAATATGCCTGCCATACTACTTCCGTTGGATCTGATTGATAGGAATAGCTACGCTGCCGTCTTCAGCCATTTTTTGTGCTTGAACACCTTTCCATGCATGCCCAAATACAACTTCATAAGTTGCAGGTAATACGCCCTCTTTCCTAAATTGCTCATAGGCTTGTCGTACTTTTTCTAAGGCATGTTTGCCAGTGAGTCCACGCTTACGCTCTCTGTTGACATTACGTGCACCTAAAATTTTAAGATCTTTCATCAAGGCCATAGAATCATCATAGGTCAAAATATAACGGTCCGCATCTAATACTATGCCCGCTAACCCAGCCTCAGTCATTGCCTCGCCAACATCATGCATATCATAAAAAAGATTAACATGAGGGAAGTCGTCTACTTGTGCCCACGAATGCCTTAATTCACTCAAAGTATCAGGGCCAAGTGTTGTAAACATCACCAAACCTTCAGGGCTTAATACACGTTGAATTTCAGCATAACTTGTTCTGGGGTCACACCACTGCAGTGCTAAATTAGCAAAGATAAGATCAACACTGTTATCTTCAAAAGGTAATTTTTCAGCATCACCAGCAATATAGTGCATTTTATTTCTGGATGGTAACCAGCGTTTTAAACCTTGTTGTTGATAATAGTTTTGACGAGCTTGCTGCAACATACCCGTCGCAATATCAACCGCTATTAGCTGTGCACCTGGGTAACGTTGAGCGAGATAATTTAAATTACGCCCGGTTCCCACACCTAAATCGACGATCCGTTTAGGCTTTATCTTAACTAAATCAAGACGTTCTAATAGCTCATCACCAGTCTGTCGTTGCAATACAGCAACATCATCATAGTGGGCAGCAGCACGACCAAAAGAGTCTGCAACTAACTGTTTTTTAGGTAGTTCATTGGTCATTTAAAAAGCTTTCTATTGCTACTTGGCAGTCTAATGGATGTGAAATAAAGGGGGCATGGCCTGCACTTTCAATTACAGTAATATCTGAACTCGCTTGCAAATATTTAAAGTCATCGGCCACAGCAACAGGTATTAAGGTATCTCGTTGACCTAAAATAACTTTAATAGGGCAACTTAACTGCTTAAATTGATTTCTAATATCAGTATCAATTAATACTGATAAACCTGCTTTTAAAGCTTCTGGTTTTGCTGGCGTTTCTTTAGCGAGCTGTTCTGACAATTGACGAATCGTATCTCGACTATGTGCTGAGCCTCGAGCTTGCAACATCAAAAACCGCTGCAACGTTTGCTGTTGGTTTTCATTAAGGTTATCTGCAAACTCATTAAAAACAGCCGCATCCATAGCATGAGACCAATTTTGTGTCTTAACGAAGCAAGGTGTCGCAGCCAGTAAGACTAATTTATTGACTCTATCAGCTAGTTTACTTGCAAATGCAATTGCGACAAGCCCACCAAGAGACCAACCCACCCAATGGGCTTTGGCAGGTAATTGTTCTACTAGCTCATCAACAAGTGAATCCATCTCAAAGGCATTCTCATGCCACTCACTCTCTCCATGACCCGGCAAATCAACTAAATGTAAGGTAAAGTTCTGGGCTAATAGTTCAGCTAATTGATGCCAGACAGCACTATGCATGCTCCAGCCATGTACCATCACTAAGTCTGGCCCTTGCCCCATCACTTTAATGTGCATAAGCTAACTCCAAAGCATTTAATAACTGCTTCACGTGCTTTTCTGTGTGATTAGTTGAAAGTGTAATCCTCAACCGAGCCGAACCTTCCGGCACTGTAGGTGGCCGAATAACTCCAACCAATAGACCTTGTTGTTCTAATATTTTTCCAATGCGGATTGCTTTATTATCATCCCCTACAACAACAGGTTGAATGGCCGTTTGTGAAGGCATTAGCTTTACACCAAGCTCAGCGGCCCCAGCTCGAAATTGTTTAATTAGTGCCTGTAGTTTTTCTCGGCGCCAGCTTTCTTGCTGTACCAACTTTAAACTTGCAAGTGTTGCAGCTGCAATAGCGGCAGGCTGAGCAGTCGTATAGACATAGGTTCTTGCTTGTTGAATCAAGGTTTCAATAAAATCATTATCGCCCACCACAAAAGCGCCTGCAGTACCAAAAGCTTTTCCGAAAGTACCCATTACTATCGGCATATCCGCCAATTCAATTTGGTCATGTTCGACGATGCCCCTACCTTTATCACCCAACACGCCCAGACCATGAGCATCATCAATCATCACGGCAGCGCTATACTCATTAGCCAGCGTTTGTAGCTCAGCTAATGGCGCAATATCGCCATCCATACTAAAGACGCCATCGCTGACAATTAATTTATGAGCAGTTTGATCGGCTTGTTTTAAGCGTCGCTCCAATGCCGCCATATCAACATGTTGATAACGTAATTGGGTCGCAGCAGATAACCGTCCACCATCTAATAGTGAAGCGTGATTTAATTTATCCTGAAAAATGACATCGCCACGCTGCATTAATCCATCAATAATGCCCATATTAGCTTGATAGCCTGATGAGAATAATAAGGCGCGTTCTTGCCCCATAAACTCAGCCAAGGCTTCTTCTAGCTGTTGATGGTAAACACTATGCCCCGTCAACAAATGTGCAGCCCCCGCACCGACTCCGCTATACTCAGCTGCATGAACAAATGCTTTTTTCAGCTCAGGATGATTAGCTAAACCTAAATAATCATTACTACAAAATGATAGTAGGGGCTGACCATTGATAACAACATTGACGCCCTGTTCACCATCACGAATACGTTGTTGCCGATAACGGCCAGCAGCTTTACGCTCAGCTAGATTGTCTGATAGCAGTTGTGACCACGGAACACTTGCCATTTAGTGACTACATGCTTCCTTAACAGGAGCACTATGTTCACCCATCTCAGTATTAATACCTAAACGACGGAATAATTGCTGATCATGGTCGGTATCTGGATTATCAGTAGTCAGTAATTTTTCACCATAAAAAATAGAGTTAGCGCCGGCAAGGAAACACATTGCTTGTAACTCATCACTCATACTTTCTCGACCCGCTGATAAGCGAACGAATGATTTAGGCATCATCAAGCGCGCAACAGCAATGGTGCGGACAAATTCTAACTGATCGATATCGTCATGATCGGCTAAGGGTGTACCTTCTACTTTTACTAATAGATTGATTGGCACACTCTCTGGATGACTTGGAAGATTAGCAAGACTTATTAAAAGACCCGCTCGATCCTGTTCGCTTTCGCCCATACCAACGATACCACCACTACACACGTGAATATTATTATCACGGACATGTTCTAAGGTATCTAAACGATCTTGATAAGTACGTGTACTAATAATGTCGCCGTAAAATTCAGGTGAGGTATCGAGGTTATGATTGTAATAATCCAATCCGGCTTCTTTAAGACGTTTAGCTTGATGTTCTTCTAACATACCTAAGGTGACGCAAGTTTCTAACCCCATGTCTTTTACGCCAGAAACCATGTCGGCAACACGTTCTAAATCACGGTCTTTAAGATTACGCCATGCAGCCCCCATACAAAAACGGCTTGCACCAGTTTCTTTTGCTTGAGCAGCATTTTCTAGCACTTTATCTAAAGGCATTAAAGGTTCTGCTTTTACCGCAGACTCATGATGAGCACTTTGTGGGCAATAACCACAGTCTTCCGCACAACCACCAGTTTTGATGCTTAAAAGTGTGCTGACTTGAACTGAATTAGGATCAAAGTTTTCGCGGTGAACTGTTTGAGCACGATACATTAAATCGGCAAAAGGTAAGTTATAAAGCGCTTCTACTTCGCCAACTGTCCAATCGTGGCGTAATGATTGGTCGGCATTTACGTTATTTTCAGGCATGATAGTACTTCAATAGATTTAAAGGATTAAGTCTTGATGAAAACCCATATTATTACTCGTTTGGCTCATCGTTTGGCGCAATTATACAGCAAAGTGCTGCCAATAAATTGTAGGCTTTGTGGTATCTGCTCAGATGACCAGCCACTCTGTAAAGACTGTGCGTCAGAACTACCTCAAATAGGTCCAGCATGCCCTCGTTGCGCGCTACCCACTCCTCACTATCAGCTCTGTGGGCAATGCCTCTCCCAGCCACCAGAACAGCACTCCAGTATCAGCATTTATCAATACAAAGATCCTGTAGACCGTTTAATTGTGGACTTAAAATTCAATGACAAGCTATATCTCACCCAATTCTTTGCAGAGCGCATGGCTGAAGTTATTAAAGATAAACCTTTGCCAGAATTACTTATCCCCATTCCCTTGCATCCAAATAAATTAAAGCAGCGTGGTTATAATCAATCATATGAATTAGCAAAAGCACTGTCAGAATTATTATTAATCCCTTGTAGTAATAATTTTTTAGAACGAGTGATTGATACTAAACCTCAATCATCTATGCCCTACAAAGAGCGCAAAAAAAACATTCAGCATGCCTTTCAGTCAACGGCAAGCAGTACTTTCAAGCATATCGCCTTAATAGATGATGTACTGACAACAGGGCATACAGCCAATGCTGCAGCCAAGACATTGCGTCTAGCAGGGGTTTCAAGGATTGAGGTATGGACAATTGCTCGCACAATAAGACATGATTAGTCCCTCTCACATAGATATATATACTTACTAAACTGAATTTACATAAATGTCTTCAGAAGTTGAAACTCTAAAAGCTAAATTAAATGCCTTTCTTCGTATCGCTAAAAATAATGAGGCGAAGCAACGTAATTTTCAGGAATACGAGCTAGCGCTGCTATCCTGCTCTGATCTCTATCATTTGATATCAATCATTCTAGAGCAGCATCGAGAAAAGTTTCACCTGACTGAAGTCACCCTATTATTATTCGATCCCGAGTACGAGTTTCAACGCATACTCAGCTCACGTTCACTTCCACCCTCTTGGCAAGGACGATTATTATTTAGCGATAGCGTAAATGAAGTACGTCAACAATTTAATATACCTCGAAAAGTTAAACTAGCCTTATACACTGCCAATAAATATCAAGCTTTGTTTCCAAACTACTCCTCTAGTAATGGTTCAGTAGCAATACTGCCGTTAATCAGACAAAATAAAATTATTGGCAGTGTCAATTTAGCTAGTCGTCAAACAGACCGCTTTCAACCTGGTATTGGTACACAGTTCTTACAGCACCTAAGTGCAATTATCTCTGCTGCTATTGAAAATACTCGCTTGCAAGAAAGTATCAAACAATTAGGGTTACGAGATCCTCTCACAGGTATTAATAATCGCCGCTTTTTTGATCAGCGTGTTGAAGAAGAAGTCTCGCTAGCACAACGTAATAAAACCAGCTTATCCTGCTTGTTCATTGATCTCGACCACTTTAAACGTATTAATGATAACTATGGCCATCAAGCTGGCGACTTAGTCTTAAAGGAGTCGTCAAAGATTTTCGATGACATTATGCGAAGTAGCGATGTACTAGCACGCTATGGTGGCGAAGAATTCGTGATATTACTCGCCAATACTTCAGCCAAAGCCGCCTACGAAATTGCTGAAAGAATCAGGCAAAGAATCGAAATGACGGAGTTCGCTATTTCAGCAACTGAATCACTACAAGTTACACTATCAATTGGACTCTCGGTGTTAGATAGCGATAATTTGATTAATACCACACAGCAGCTTATTAATGCTGCGGATCAAGCTGTATATGTTGCTAAAGAATCAGGAAGAAATCAGGTTTATCATGCTAGCTAGTTCAACGAAGGCATAATCAAAGCACTAGGGTGCCTAACTAAAATTGAAAAATTCCCCTTTGAGCGTGATGCCCACCCTCTAATTTCAATATTTTTATCTAAATAATTTGATAGTTCAGGAAATAATGAGAGATTCTTTTTGGGGATGCGAATATTAACATTATTACTTACTATTAATTTCACATAGCTACGTGTTTCAACCACCTCATGTGCTGATGCTAAAAAGCGATGCCAACCAGACATAGGAGTTTGAGATGATAGTTTTTCTACCGAAATGGGCTGATATTGATCCATAGCCCAAATTCCAATTTGTTCCAGCTCGGCTAGCTTCTCAGCTTTTATAAGCACATCGGCATAACGTAAATTAGGAGGAATAATACTTAATGTCGCGAGCCCTGACCGAACCATAGATTGGTTAATATATTCGCCACTATCCAAAAACAGGTGTGCAAGATGGCGTTTATATTTGTCCTTTTTTTGCTGGTCGTACTCAAGCAAAACAGTCCCCTGCTTTAATTTATCTTGTAACCATTTTTTTGCAGTCATACCGCCAGCTTCACCATGACGAAAACGGCTTTCTATTTCCGGTGTATTAATTCCTAATAAACGTACACGATCTCCATTTTGAAGCACGATAGTATCGCCATCATAAACCCGTTTTACTTGATATTTATAACGATAAGGCTTTTCAGAAACAGTAAGTTGTGTTGCGCCATCAGTAAATTGGTCACTAAAACTAACCACTCCCTGATCATTTTTATAGCGGTAAACTTCAGACCAAGCGCTGCTCGTCTGCAGTAGCAGACTAATTAAAATTAATTTAATGACTATCCCTGTCATTGCCCTACCATTATTAGTTTATTTAATATCAGTCCACGCACACTCATAATTCTAAGCCCTCAAGCTATGATAAAAATTGAGGAACATCAACATCTTTAAAAATAGAACCATGCTGTGGACATAGTATCTGAATAGCTTGCATTAGCTCTAAATCATCAGATAATGTGCCACAATGCCTGCGAATATCACTGCACCAACCCAGTTGTTATTTAAAAAGGCCTGTAGGCATTGTGGCGGTAAACGCTTAGTCGTAATTTTTTGCTGGTAAACAAATAAGCCTGATGCCACTGCAAGTCCAAGGTAGTAAACCCAGCTCATGGCCAATTGGCTACCCACCAGCAACATGATTCCAATCACACTCACTTGCAAACAACCAATAATAAAGCGGTCATCATCACCAAATAAAATGGCCGTCGACTTCACTCCAGCTTTTAAATCATCTCTACGATCAGCAATCGCATAGAACGTATCATATGCCGTTGCCCACAAAACATTAGCAGAGAACAATAACCATGCAACAGTGGGGACATCATTAGTTTCAGCTGCAAATGCCATGGGAATAGCCCAGCCGAATGCCGCTCCAAGAAAGATCTGCGGTAAGTAGGTATAACGCTTCATAAAGGGATAAACTGCGGCTAAAAACAAGCCCACAAAGGACATAGCAACAGTAAGCGGATTAAGCAATAACACTAATAGGAATGCAGTAATGCCTAATCCAGCAAATAATTGCAGTGCGTTTTTGGCTTGTAGCTCACCTGTGATGAGCGGTCTATTAGATGTCCTTTCAACCAAACCATCGATTTTCCTATCAGCATAATCATTAATAACACAGCCAGCAGAACGCATAATAAATACGCCTAAAACAAAGACGATAAATACGGTCGGATCGGGCTCACCTTCTGAGGCAATCCAAAGTGCTGACAAAGTTGGCCAAAGTAGTAATAATGAGCCAATAGGCCTATCAATTCGCATTAGTCTCAAGTAAGGCGATAATTTTTTAGACAAGGTATTCACTGTTCATTTCCTAACAAAGTCGGCAAAAATATCTCATTAACCAATAATCTATTGCCGCCTATATCAAATTGTGACCGCCGTCCCCACAACCTTTCTGGACGATACTCTTCTTCTAATAAGGCCATTTCATATAACCATTGACCGGGTTGCAAATAAGCAACTTCAATCGGTCCACGCTTCACTGATGGCTCCGTAAAGAGTAGCTCACCTAAAGGTTTATTTCCTAAAGCTTTAAAACGTTGCTTCATCGCTTGAAAAGTAGCTAAAGGGATTACTGTGCGAGCATAAACATTAGCATTATCACCATCCATCAAACTAACTTCACGTTGGTATGCAAGTTGCGATATTGGTAGGCCTAGTAATAGACTTTCATCTGTCAGCGGTTTAACCCAATGGTTACCATGCACTTTTACTGAAAACCCATTGCTGTTATGTTGCTTCAAGCGGCGCGTTAAGGAACCGGGATCCATTAACCAAGCCGATAGTTCTGTTGGCATTAAACGTCTCTGTGGCCTATGCCAACGTGTCCAATCTCTCATTCAAGTTCTCAGTATTAATATTCGTATTTAACTATACATTCAATCTATTATTTTACACATTGCCAAAGTCTAATTTATGACCAAACCAACGGTGAATAAGTGCATCAGATTGTTCTGGTGTATGAATCATAAATTGGTCGGCAGCTTGTGTCATCACGGCTAATAAATCAGTATCTTCTAATAAATTAGCGACTCTAAATTGAGGTAAGCCTGTTTGTCGGGTGCCTAATAACTCGCCGGGCCCTCGTAATTCTAAATCGCGTTGTGCAATCTTAAAACCATCATTCGTATCACGTAGACAACTAAGGCGAGCCTGTCCATTTTTAGAAAGTGGCGAGTGATACATTAAAACACAGTGACTCTGCACCGAGCCTCGCCCTACTCGTCCTCGTAATTGATGAAGCTGTGCAAGACCTAAACGTTCCGCATTTTCTATCACCATTAAACTGGCATTAGGAACATCAACACCTACTTCTATCACGGTAGTAGCAACCAATAGGTCAACTTCTCCCGACTTAAATGCCTGCATAACCAATTCTTTTTGAGCTGATTTCATACGACCATGAACCAAGGCAATACTTAAGTCAGGTAATGCCTCTTGTAACTCAGTTGCCGTATCTTCAGCAGCCTGACATTGTAAATGTTCAGATTCTTCAATCAAGGTACAGACCCAATAAACTTGCCTTTTTTCTTGGCAAGCGAGGTGTACTCGCTCAACAATATCCCCTCGGCGAGTATCAGGTACAACTACGGTTGTGACCGGACTTCGTCCAGGGGGAAGCTCATCGATTACCGATACATTTAAATCAGCGTAAGCAGTCATCGATAACGTTCTAGGGATAGGTGTGGCAGTCATCACCAGTTGATGCGGATAACTATTACTACCTCGGCCTTTATCTCGAAGCGCTAGACGTTGATGCACGCCAAAACGATGTTGTTCATCAATAACCACTAAACCAAGATTATTAAATGTCACTTCATCCTGGAATAAAGCATGAGTACCTACCGCCACTTGAACTTCACCCTCAGACAAGGCCGCTAAAACTTCTCGTCGCTCTGCTGCCGTTTGTTTACCTGCACACCAACCCACCTTGATACCTAAAGGTGCTAACCATGTAGTAAAGGTCTGGTAGTGCTGTTCAGCCAATAATTCAGTCGGCGCCATCATCACAGCTTGAAAACCTGTAGCTACAGCTTCAACAACAGCTAATGCAGCCACGACTGTTTTACCTGAACCCACATCACCTTGCACTAAGCGCTGCATCGGTATTGCTTGACTTATATCAACCAAGATCTCACTAACAACACGTTGTTGAGCCCCAGTTAAAGGGAACGGTAATTGTTCCAATAATTGCTGTCGATGGTTCTTATCACTCTTTAAAATTGGTGCCGTATGTTGCTGCATATTGGCTCGAATACGGCGCATACTAATTTGTTGTGCTAATAATTCTTCATAAGCTAAACGACGCTGAGTAGGATGTTGTCTATCACGTAGAGCCTGTACATCAACATCAGGTGGAGGGCGATGTACATAACGAAGCGCATCAACTAATGAATACTTAGCTACTGGATGCAATCGACTCGCATCATTTATCAACTCTGGAAGGCTGCCACTATTGGCTAAAAATGCTAAGGCTTGCGTGATTAATTTACGAAAACTAATCTGATGCAAACCTTCGGTAGTTGGGTAAATTGGAGTTAATTCGGCTTCAACTGGCACGATCTTATCAGCAGGAATAACTTGATATTCAGGGTGCACCATTTCTAACGAGGCTGGTCCTGTTCGGACTTCACCAAAGCAGCGTACGCGCACACCTTGAGCTAACTGCTGTAACTGTGTATTAGAAAAGTGGAAAAAGCGTAAGACTAATGTCGTCGTGTCATCTTCAATATGGCACACCAAGGAACGACGACGACCAAATTTAATTTGAGAAAGCTTAACCGTTCCTTCAACTAAGCCCTCTTGCTGCTTTTTCAGTGCAGCTATGGGAATAAGGCGAGTCCGATCTTGGTAACGTAGTGGTAAATGAAATAATAAATCTTGTATTTCGCTGATACCCAATTTGATTAGGCGTTCGGCCACTTTAGGACCGACGCCTTTCAATGTTGTTACTGATTGGGATAAATCATATTTATCTACCACAATCTAAATTATTTCTATTCACCAAGATGCATTACTGCATCCATTTCCACTGGAACATCTTTTGGTAAAGATGCGACACCAATAGCTGCACGAGCAGGATACGGTTGCTCGAAATAATCTGCCATAATTTCATTTACAGTACCGAAATAGCTTAAATCAGTCAGGAAAATATTTAATTTAACGATATCTTGCAAACTACCACCAGCCGCTTCAGCAACCGCTGTTAAGTTATCAAAAACACGACGAACTTGAGTTGAAAAATCACCTTCAACTACAGTCATTGTTTCAGGTACTAATGGAATTTGACCTGATAGATACACCACATCACCCACTTTTACAGCTTGTGAATAAGTACCAATCGCTTCTGGTGCATTCGGTGTATGAATAATTTCACGTGTCATTACAATTTATCTCCACTTTAAGTTATCTGTATATCTATTTAATTATTTTTTTAAACGTTTATTTTCTAGCGATACGCTCGATCATCTCTATACGTCTTAATCGACGAATTATCTGTGCTAAATGCTGACGGCCATTCACTTCAATCGTCAAACGCATATCTGAATAAGTACTATCGCGCTCATCAACAACAACATTATCAATATTCGAATTCATTTCAGATATAGCTACAGCAATAGTGGCTAAAACGCCACGCTGATTTTTAGCTTGAATTAGCACTTCAACTGGAAATTCTCGAGTAACATCATCTGCCCACTGCACATCAATCCATTTCTCGTTCTGAGTACGTAATTTAACGGTATTTTTACAACTGGTCCGATGAACAACGATTCCACGTCCCGCACTGATAAAGCCATCAACAGGATCACCTGGAATAGGATGACAGCACCGAGCAAAGCTCACTACCAAGCCTTCTGTACCAGAAATTAAGACTGGTATAGATGCCGCATCATCAACATCCTTATCTTGAACTAATTTCTGGGCTACCACCAAGGCAGAACGGTTACCTAAACCTATTTCGCTCAATACATAATCAAAGCTATCTATTTCTAAATCTTCAAGCAATTCAGTGATGCGCTGCTCCGGAATATCTTCCAAGGTCGTTTCAAACACATTTAGATGCTTTCTAAGTAATCGACGCCCTAATAATTCAGCATCCTCATTACGTAACTGCTTCAAATGATGTCGAATGGATGAGCGAGCTTTAGCTGTGATAACAAAGTTAAGCCATGCAGGATTCGGGTGAGACGAAGACGATGTGATAATTTCAACCGACTGGCCCGTTGTTAATTTAGTGCTTAAAGGCACTAAATGACGGCCCACTTTACCTGCTACACAGTTATTACCCACATCAGAGTGAACAGCGTAAGCAAAATCAACTACCGAAGCTCCCCTTGGTAAAGACATAATCTTACCTTTCGGGGTAAAAACATAAATTTCTTCAGGAAATAAATCAATGCGTAGATTTTCTAAAAATTCAACCGAGTCACCCGCTCCTTTTTGCATTTCAAGTAAACCTTGCAACCATTGCCTAGCCAAACGATGGGCTTGGTTACTTCCTTCGCTTTCTCCTGTTTTATAAAGCCAATGCGCTGCTACACCAGCTTCTGCCATACGATCCATTTCACGAGAGCGAATTTGCACCTCAATAGGCACTCCATAAGGGCCAAATAACACGGTGTGGAGTGATTGGTAACCATTGGCTTTCGGGATAGCGATATAGTCTTTGAACTTACCTTGAACAGGTTTATATAAATTGTGTGCAACACCCAGCATTCGGTAGCTAGAATCAACGTCATCTACCACGATACGAAAAGCGTAAACATCCATCACTTCAGATAATGAGAGCTGTTTACTCACCATTTTTTGATACAAGCTATAAACGTTCTTCTCACGGCCTTGAATTTCTGCAACTAAATTTTCTTGTTCGATACGTTCGACTAAAGAAGCCGTAATTTGACTGACAATTTCTTTACGATTGCCTCGCGCTTTGCGAACAGCCTCAGTCAAGACTCTATAACGAATAGGATAAAGCACGTGGAAACCAAGATCTTCCAATTCACGCCGCATGAGATTCATGCCTAAGCGTTGAGCAATGGGTGCGTAGATATCGAGCGTTTCATGAGCAATACGACGACGTTTATCAGGTCGTAAATGACCTAGCGTTCGCATATTGTGAAGACGGTCAGCCAACTTAACAATAATCACTCGAATATCTTGTGACATTGCCATGAGCATTTTTCTTAAATTTTCAGCTTGAGCATGCTTTTGAGTTTCAAATGCAGCTTTGGCCAACTTACTTACACCATCAACTAAGAGTGCAACTTCTTCACTAAATTCTTTAGCTAATTCTTCGCGACTAACATCAGTGTCTTCAATTACATCATGTAATAAACCAGCCATAATACATTCATCATCTAAATGCATCATTGCCAGTACATGTGCAACTGCTAGTGGGTGTGTAATGTATGGCTCGCCAGAACGGCGAGTCTGTCCTTCATGTGCTTGCTCAGCAAAGTGATAAGCACGACGAATATCATCAACCTTTTTAGATTCAAGGTAATTAGATGTTGCAAAACATAAGTCATCAATTGTCAGAACTGGTTCAGTGGTATGCACCAACTCCAGTTCTGAAGCAACTGTCGTTTTTTCACTCACAAGTAGATAGACCTCAAAATATTTCTAATGTAGATTTCTAACTATATGGGCGTGAACTAGACATTACAACATCTAAAAGATGTATCTAGCTTTCTGTTTGTAATTCTTCTTCTTTTACAATGCTTTCAGATGCATGCTCACGCGCATTAGTTTTATCTAAAATGCTTACATCGATCAAACCCGCAGCAATTTCACGTAAAGCAATAACAGTAGGTTTGTCATTTTCTTCAGGTACTAAAGGCTCAGCGCCAGAAGCAATTTCACGAGCACGCTTTGCCGCAACTAAAACCAGTTGAAATCGGTTATCAACGTTGTCCAAACAATCTTCTACAGTAGTACGAGCCATGATTCTATTCCCAAACGAAAACCAAGTATTTTACGAAAAATAAACTTTTTAAGCTAGAAGTTCTACCAATAATCTGGCTTGAACCTGCTTTTGAACACTTAATGTATGTCTTTTTGCGGAAATAATCGCGCTTAACTCATCTAAGGCCACATCAAAATCATCATTCACAATCAAGTAGTCAAATTCAACATAATGAGACATTTCATTCTTAGCGTCACGCATGCGACGAGCAATAATATCATCACCATCTTGACCTCGGCCTCGCAAACGCTGTTCCAACGCTTCCCGTGAAGGTGGAAGAATAAAAATTCCAGTGCTATCAGGGAAGTTATCTCTTACTTGCTCCGCCCCTTGCCAATCAATTTCCAGAATAACATCCTGACCATTTCTCAGCTGTGAGAATACCGCTTCAGATGACGTGCCATAAGAGTTATCAAATACGGTTGCAGACTCTAAAAAATCACTTGCATCACGCATTTGGGCAAACTGCTCTTGGCTGACAAAAAAGTAGTCTTTCCCATCGACTTCACCCTCTCTTGCAGCGCGAGTTGTGTGCGAAACAGATAAAACAACATTGTTCTGTTTTTTTACCAAAGCATTCACAAGGCTTGTCTTACCCGCCCCGGAAGGTGCAGCTACAATAAAAAGGCTTCCTAACATCGCAGTTTCCATCTCATTACACACTAAATTAAATTGAGAATA
>CALCCU010000133.1 GCA_937900515.1 uncultured Gammaproteobacteria bacterium
TGTAGGCGTAAACGTAAACTGGTAAATCTCGGTGACTCTTTCCCTCTTCGGAATGAAGAGGGAAATATTACTGCATGAAAAACGCACTGAGTTCGTCTCGTACTGGCGCTAACTCAAACTTAGCTTGACGTGGTTGCTCATTAGTCGTGGTATAGCGAAATATAACCCGTTCTCCTTGTTGAAACTGATTCGCTAACAACTCTATGGCTAAAGAAGCTTTGATAGGAAAGTCGACCACTTCAGGTCGCCTATCTGACTTCATATGTTGGTACGTCTCTTTATCCCATCCAGTTAATTTAAGAAAATTAGACTTAGAGCTGGTGTTTACATCAACCTCACTCAATAGCCAGTTGGCATCGCTCTTCTCTGATTCAAATGTATAGTTCACTTGCTGAGGCTTACCCGCAGGCGTGTTACACCTTTTTTCTTGGTCTAAGGAAACAGGCTGATATTGATCGACTTGTAAGACAATTAGTTCATGATCAGCAAAACTATCAGCAATCTGATCGGTGATCATTAAACTTCCCCAAATCTCACCATTTTTTAACTGATGAATCATCAGCGTATCACCACTATCACTATCAATAATGAGTGATTCATTGGCATATGCTGAAAAACAAGCACATGAAGCAATGAGTGTTAGTGCTCTTACTACTCGCATCAAATATTACCTCTCACTCTATGACAAGTTGAGATACAGATCAGTTCAGGCTTCTCTAATCTTTAACTTTAACTTGATTGATTTCAGGTACTCAGCCTCTTGCATCAAATCAGCTTCTGTCAAAGGATGCTTGGACAACCAACCTTGAGGTAAGCTCAGGCGTAAACCTTTCTTCGTCACTGCCAGCTTCACGGCTGTGTCAGTACGCTCACTACGGCCTCGATTAAATACCGCAGCCAAGCGGAGCAGGATCATGATTTTCTTAGTTGATGATTCCAGTTCTTGGGGTAAAGTTTTTAACTCTTTTTTAGGAAAGCTCCGACGTTGCCCTTGTACAACTAATGCTAAAGCATACTGCTCCTCACGTGAGAAACCAGGTAAGTCCGAATGGCCAATCAAGTAAGCGGAATGTTTATGGAAAGAATGATGACTGATTGCTAGACCTACTTCATGCAACTTAGCAGCCCATTGCATACGATCTAAATATTCTTCCTGATTAATGTCCCAGTCATCACTAACTTGCTCAAAAAAACTTACCGCCATGACTCGAACACGTTCAGCATGCTGTTCATCAGCTTGATAACGACGACTAAAAGCTAAAACAGTGCGGTCACGCTCATCATCATGCTGAATTCGACCTAATAAGTCATACAGCAAGCCTTCACGTAAGGCCCCATCAGATACCGTCATTTTTTCAATGGCTAAACGGTCAAATGCTGCTTTTAAAACTGCAACACCACCGGGTAAGACAGATTTTCGTTCATCACTTAATCCACTTAGTTTCAATTCACCAATATGTTTCACCGATACAATCGCTTCGATTAACTTGTCTAGTGAATCAGGCGTGATAACACCATCATCAGCCCAACCATTTTCTCTAACAATATTAGCTACGCAACGAATAGTACCTGATGCACCTATTGCATCGACCCAGCCCATATTTCGATATGGCCGCTGAATTGCCCGCAGGCGAGTACCAGCAGTGATTAATGCAAGTCTCATCCTTTCAGAAGAAACCCAACCATTCGCAAAAAACTGCTGAGAAAAACTCACACAGCCCATTTCAAGACTTTCACGTCTAAGTCCTTCAAAGCCCTCACCAATGATGAACTCAGTGCTACCGCCACCAATATCCATCACTAAGCGTCGTGAGCTATCAAAGGCTAAACTATGTGCGACACCCAAGTAGATAAGGCGAGCTTCTTCTTCACCAGGAATAATTTCAATGGGATAGTTAAGAGCCTTACGGGCTTTCGCCAAGAAAGATTGACTATTTTTAGCAACTCGCAACGTATTAGTACCAACGATTCGAACATTATTCGCCTGCAAATTATTAATTCGTTCGCCAAACCTCGCTAAACAAGCAATTGCTTTCTGCTGGGCTTGTTCAGATAAATAGCCATGTTGATCCAAGCCTGCACGTAACTGAACCATATCTCTCAGTCGATCTACAACTTGAAAGTGGCCATCGTCGCGTAAACGAGAAATAATCATGTGGAAACTGTTTGAGCCAAGATCAATGGCTGCGAGTACTTTATCGTCAGAATGTTCAGTCATAGTGAGTCTATAGTTCGAATTGAACTTGTATTGTGCAATACAATTTAATACTAAGCCAGAGTAATGATGAGGATTTTTATAGATAAATGATAAAGCTTAACTCAGTAAAATAGATTCACTGAGCAATTGAACAATGTAATGGTAACCTGAAGATAACACCATGCTGCATGCTACCTTCAGGAAAAAAATTTAGTCTCTATCTAACACTTTTTCCATCTTTTCAACACTAAGGTGACGGACATCAGTACCTTCTACAAGATAGATCACATATTCACATAGGTTATGAGCATGGTCTCCAATACGCTCTAGTGAACGTGCAGACCAAATAAGATCCATAACATTTGAAATGCTACGAGGATCTTCCATCATATAAGTAATTAACTGACGAATAATACTTTCATACTCATCGTCTTTCTTAGAGTCTTGTCCTGCAACCGATAAAGCTGCATCAACATCAAGACGAGCAAATGCATCTAATGCATCACGTAAAATGCCTCGAGCATGACTGCCTAAAGTAGATAACTCACTATAGTTTCTCTTTGGTCGATCAGCTACAGATAAACTAAGCGCTCGTTTCGCAATGCTTTGAGCCTCATCACCAATCCGCTCTAAATCAGTAATTGTTTTAAAGATTGCCGTTACTAAGCGCAAATCGCCAGCAGTAGGTTGACGCAATGCAATGATCTGAACGCATTCTTCATCAATCAACATTTCCATGTGATTAACTTGTTCATCTTGAATGATAACTTGTCTGGCTAACTCAGAATCACCCGCCATCAATGCAGTTAAAGCATCTGCAACTTGTTGCTCAACCAAACCACCCATAGCTAGGACCCGAGAACGGATATCTTGTAATTCCGCTTCAAACTGTTGCGAAATATGTTGTGATGTATTTGTACTCATACTGTTCTCCTAATCCTTAACCGTAACGGCCAGTAATATAATCTTCTGTTTGTTTCTTCGACGGGTTGGTAAATAGCTCATCCGTAGCGCCAAACTCAACCAACTCACCCATATACATAAATGCAGTGTAATCAGAAACACGTGCTGCTTGTTGCATGTTATGTGTAACGATGACGATAGTGTATTTATCTTTCAACTCATAAATTAACTCTTCAATTTTGAGTGTTGAAAGTGGATCCAATGCCGAAGCAGGTTCATCCAATAATAAGACTTCAGGTTCAATCGCTATCGCACGAGCAATGACTAAACGCTGCTGCTGTCCACCAGACATACCCATTGCTGATTCATGCAAACGATCTTTCACTTCGTCCCATAATGCAGCACCTTTAAGTGATTTTTCAACCACATTATCTAAGGTAGCGCGGTCGTTAACACCTTGAAGACGCAAACCATAAGCCACATTTTCATAAATTGATTTAGGAAAAGGATTCGGTTTTTGGAATACCATTCCAACTTGTCGACGTAAATCAGCTACATTGACAGAAGGTGCATTCAAATCTGAATCATCTAATAACATTTCGCCTTTAATATTAACTGAATCAATCAAATCATTCATTCGGTTAAAGCAGCGTAATAACGTCGATTTACCACAACCACTTGGGCCGATAAATGCAGTCACGCGGTTTTTAGCAATCGACATATTAATATTATGTAAGGCTTGTTTGTCACCATAATATAAATTGAAATCGTTCACTTTTAGGCAAATTTCTTCATTTGCCATATTCAATTTATCACTACGTTGCATTGATTCAATATCAATGGCGCGTGCTGTTGGAGCTGTCTCTTGTTTTACTGCTTCCATTTTAATTCTCACTTGCTTTAAAGTTTTCACGCAGACGATTACGGATTCCAATCGCTGCAATGTTTAATACAATAATAATCATAACTAATAAGAAGGCTGTGGCATAAACCAATGGTCTTGCCGCTTCAACATTAGGACTTTGGAAGCCCACATCATAGATATGAAAACCTAAATGCATGAACTGACGATCTAAATGTAAATACGGAGCAATATTATCGACAGCCAAGGCCGGAGCGAGCTTTACTACACCAACCATCATTAATGGCGCAACTTCACCCGCAGCCCTTGCTACAGCTAGAATCAAACCAGTCATCATCGCTGGAGCAGCCATAGGTAATACCGTGCGCCATAATGTTTCAGCCTTGGTCGCTCCTAACGCTAAACTACCTTCACGAATCGCTCTTGGAATACGAGAAAGACCTTCTTCTGTCGCCACAATAACAACAGGTACAGTCAGAATTGCCAAGGTAATAGATGCCCACATTAAACCAGGCGTACCAAATGTTGGTGCTGGCAAACTCGCTTGGAAAAACAACTCATCAATGTTGCCACCCAAAAAGTAAACGAAGAAACCTAAACCAAACACACCATAAACAATTGATGGCACACCCGCTAAGTTATTTACAGCGATTCTAATCAAACGAATGATTGGACCTTGACTTGCATATTCTTTCAAGTAAACCGCTGCAATTACGCCAAATGGTGTTACCAATACAGCCATAATCATTACCATCATGATGGTACCGAATATAGCGGGAAATACACCACCTTCGGTATTGGCTTCTCGAGGGTCACCTGAAACAAACTCCCACACGGCATGAACGTAGAAACCTAACTTCTCAACAATTCCCATTTTATTAGGTTGGTGAGTCAGCACTACTTTTGCTAGTGGAATTTCAACTTCACGACCATCAGACATTTTCACGACCATTTGGTCACGATTCAATGCTGCATATAAATCCGCCAATTTTGCTTGCAGCTCTTTGTACTGCGTATCAAACTGCTTTTCTGACTCTTCTAGCTCAACATAAGCCATAGAGCCTTTCATTTCGCCAGCCAACTCTAAGCGACGTCGGTCTAAACGAATCGTTTCAATACCGTGATTAATTTGACCGATTTCACCATGTTCTAAATGTTTAATTTGACCGATTAAATCATTGCTACGGCTTAGTCGTTTCTGTAATTCCTCATAAGAACCTTCTCCAGTAGCTACAACTTTACCTTGTTGCTTAACAGAAACTAATCGACCGTAAAAGCGGCCCCATTCACGACGCTCTATAGAAATGATTTCTTCAGGATACGTAGGCTCAGCTAACCAAGGTCCATTTACCCAACGGAAATCGAGACCAAACTGATCACGATTACCGACTTTCATTAGAATACGTTCAGCGCTTTCTTGACCTTCAGGCAGGTCAACGCCAACACGTTTTAATCTTGCAGCAGGCACAAGCTCATTATCAATCATTTCCCCCATGATAACTTCGACTTTTTGACCTGGTTCGGTATAACTTACTTCAACGACGTCAGCAGGCCAGAAGTGACTCAAGCCACGTACTGCTATTAAACCCAGTAGACCTACTACCATCACCAAGCAAATACTAACGGCGCCAGCATTAAGCCACACCCATGGTGAGCCGCTTTTAACCCAATGTGAAAATGATTTATCAGACATTTTATTGTGTTACCTTAATTTTACAGTGAGCTGTATTTATTTCGTAAACGCTGACGAACAACCTCAGCCACGGTATTAAAGAAGAACGTTGCCATAAACAACACTAACGCTGCGAGGAACAACACACGATAGTGCGAACTAGCGACTTCTGCTTCCGGCATTTCTACAGCAATATTTGCAGATAGGGCCCGGAAACCTTCGAAGATATTAAAGTCCATAATTGGCGTATTACCGGTTGCCATCAAAACGATCATCGTTTCACCAACAGCACGGCCCAACCCAATCATTACCGCTGAGAATATACCTGGACTTGCAGTCAAAATAACCACGCGAGTTAATGTCTGCCATGGTGTAGCACCGAGAGCTAACGAACCAATCGTTAAGTGCTTCGGCACACCAAAAATTGCATCTTCAGTAATTGAGAAGATAGTAGGAATAACAGCAAAGCCCATCACCATACCCACTACCAAAGAATTACGTTGATCAAAGCCAAAACCATGATTATTCAGCCACTCAGGCATGTTATTGCCAAACAATAAAGCTTCAAGTGTAGAACTCATCGACAGAGAAGCAAATGCCACCAGCAGTACCACTGGAATTAATATTGCTGCTTCCCAACCGTCAGGAATTCGCTCTCTGAACGTACGAGGTAATCTAGTCCATAACCATGCGGTCAATACAATCATGATTGGAGTCATAATGAAGATGCTGAAAACGCCTGGTAGGTTACCTTCTACTATCGGCGCTAACCATAAGCCAGCTAAGAAACCTAAAATAACCGTAGGTAATGCCTCCATAATTTCAATGGTTGGCTTAACAATTTTACGCATACCCGGAGACATGAAGTAAGCAGCATAGATAGCACCAAATATTGCTAATGGCACGGCAATAGCCATCGCATAGAAAGCGGCCTTCAAAGTACCAAATGTTAATGGCGTTAAACTGAATTTAGGTTCAAAGTCATTACTTGCAGATGAGGACTGCCAAATATATTCAGGTTTGTCCCTGCTTTCGTACCAAATTTTTTCCCACAGTGAATGCCATGACACATCAGGATGTTCATTTTCGATGTGTAATAGTTTTACTTGCCCACCTGCTGTCAGGCTCAACAAACCATTCGCTCGTGGTGAAATAGCCATTACAGAATGGTCAACCTTTGAATCCACTAATGGCTCAACCAATAAGGTACGTTCTGCAGTGGTATGGTAAATCCCCATTTGACCACCAGCATCAAGTGCAACAAAGCCTTTTCGAGCATATTCTGGCGCTATAGCAACAATAGCGTCTGATTGTTCATGAAAGCTACGAACATTGTACAAAGTATAATTATTATCTTTGTCTCGTACCGGGAACCATTGATCAATTTTACCATCACTTCGACCGACTAAAATTGAAATACCACCTGTTAAGAACTCTAAGCTTGTAACTTCTACTCCTGCAGGCACTGCGTTTACTTTTTGAACAAGTCTTAATGCTGAAAGAGTTTGAATATCATAGTAAGAAATCATTCCATTACTATCGACTAAATATAGTTCACGTTGATCAATATCGATAGCTAGATGCGTGTTTTTAGACAATTCAGGTAAAACCACTTCTGCGGTTTGCTCTTCAATCGTAAACACATCTTCATCCATAAAGTCTTGTTCACGAATCAAGCTTTTTAGCACTAAACGGTTGTCTGCTGTTACAGCAGCAATAGTCGTTTGTTCACCGTTGCTTTGCACACTAATCAAATCTAATGGCTGGCCTTCGAGATCAATGTATAACGCTTCTTCACCCATTGGGTATTCAATTCTTGGCGTTATTTTACGCTTATCATTCGGGTAACTAATTTTATAGTCTTGCTTGAAAACAAGCGCCTGACCATTAGCAAAACCATAACCAAATACCCCCGTTGAAGGTGCACCTTTGCTAAAGCTCGTAATTTCAGACTCTACTAATGGCAATTTTGGCGTCAACATTGTTTCGCCCGTTTCAGCAACAAAGAAACGCGCTTCACCCTGCATATTTAGGCTTAAACCAACATCGTTATATTCATTCAGCGTGATGTGAACAGCACTATTAGCTTGTCCTTTAAATTCTGTCTTTACCTCAATATCTGCACCATAAAATAAAGGCATAACGACATAAAGCAAATAAAAGAAAATCAATACAATGGCAAAGATAACAGATAAGCCACCAAAAGCTACGCCATACCTTGCCAAACGATCTTTTAACTCACGCCAAGCCCTACGACGAATCGCTACTGGCGAATTGGGTGCTGGTAGCACGCTATTTTCTAGAGAATGTTCAACCATAATTTCTCAACTATACTCAATAAATCGGGACCGAAAACCACGGCCGACAGTGATTAAATCACAATCAAAATATACTCATTAAATAGACTTTGATTGTGAGATATAAAAACGCCCCACACAATGTGCAGGGCGTCTCCATGATTAACTTAATCTATTTGATTTTAGCTAATTCTTGTTCAACAACAGAAGCAGGTAATGGCACATAACCATCTTTAACCACAACTTGTTGACCTACTTTTGATAACATCATTTTTACGAATTCGCGATCAATTGGCGCTAATGGTTTATTAGGCGCTTTATTTACGTAAACGTATAGGTAACGTGAAAGTGGGTAAGTACCATTTGCAGCGTTTTCTTTAGTTGCTGCAATGAATGGAGTACCTGGCTTTTTAGTTAAAGCAACCGCTTTAACACCAGATGTTTTGTAACCGATACCAGAGTAACCAATACCGTTTAATGATTTAGTTACACCTTGAACAACTGATGCTGAACCTGGTTGCTCATTAACATTATTTTTGTAGTCACCTTTACACAGTGCTTTTTTCTTGAAGTAACCATAAGTACCAGACACTGAGTTACGACCGTAGATTTGGATAGAACCTAAACCGTTAACACCAACTTGATCCCAGTTAGTCACATCTTCAGCAGCACCACATTTACGTGTTGCAGAGAAAATAGCATCAACTTGTGGAATAGTTAAACCTTCAATCTGGTTATCTTTATGTACATAAACAGCTAAAGCATCAATCGCAACACGGATTGGTGTAGCTTTGTAGCCATATTTAGCTTCGAAAGCAGCTGTTTCTTTGTCTTTCATCTTACGGCTCATTGGACCGAAATTTGACGTACCTTCAGTCAAAGCAGGAGGAGCTGTTGATGAACCCGCAGCTTGAATTTGAATGCTTACGTTTGGATATTCACGTTTGAACTCTTCAGCCCAAAGTGTCATCAAGTTAGCTAACGTATCAGAACCAACACTTGATAAGTTACCAGAAACACCACTTACTTTTTCGTAGTCAGGTAATGCAGAATCTACATCACCAGCAAAAGTTGTAGCAGAAAATGCCATCGCAACAGCGGCACCTAAAAATGCAAGTTTTTTCGTGAACATTATTGTCCAACTCCCAGTTAAAAATTAATAGTAGTAATCAGATTACTGAGAGCAGTATCCCAATTCATTATGACAAGGATATTAAAATAATATTACAGTTATATTACACGGGGCTTTGTTTTTATTTATCAATAACTTTTGATAATGGGAAGCAGCAACAGAACTGTGATCCTACGCCTACAGTACTAGTTATTTTTAATTCAGCACGGTGACGCTGCAAGACATGTTTAACAATGGCAAGACCAAGTCCTGTGCCACCAGCATCTTGTGAGCGACTATTATCTACGCGATAAAATCGCTCCGTCAGTCTATCTAAATGATGGCTATCGATACCAAAGCCATCATCATTTACCTCAATACGACCATTGTGTTCATCTACCAACCAGCGCACAGCAATATGTGAATCTGGCTTGGTATACTTTATCGCATTAAAAATCAGGTTTGAAACTGCACTACGAACTTCGTCACTATCTACGATTAATAGTTTTTCGCTTAAGATCTCAACCGTAATCGTATGCTGCTTAAAATTATGGTGTTGTCTTGCATCGTTACTAATTGAGTTAAGTAACTCAGCAACGCTAATTGGCTGTGCATTAAGTGGCTTCTGTCCCGTCTCTAATTGAGATAAAGCGAGTAAATCCTTAATCATCACATTCATGCGTTCAGTTTGCTGGCGCATAACTGGTAAGGCAGACTGCCACTGCTCAGCAGGACTGTCCTCCGTTAACGTCTGTAAATATCCATGTAAAACCGTTAAAGGGGTTCTTAATTCATGAGAGACATTGGTTACAAAGTCACGACGCATACGCTGCAACTTGACTGTTTGTGTCATATCTCTAGCAATCAACAAACGACCATTGCCCATATAGTTAACAATTTTCATCTCTAGCTGTAATTTCTCATCTAACGGTGATGTCACAATAGCTACAGGCTTATCTGTAAGGGGCGTATTTAAAAGCTTTTGAAATTCTGGGTCACGAATTAAATTACCGACTCGTATGTAGCTATCTCTTGGCCATTTAATCCCTAATAATGATTTAGCAGACTTATTTGCCCAATCGACTTTACCCGCTTCACCCAGGACAACCACCGCATCCGGTAAGGCTGAGGTCGCGGCTTGGAATCGTTTTATATAGCCGCCTAGGCGTTTCTTACGCGCCCAGTTCTGCTTGTAAATAGCATCAATTTGACGACAAACTTCATCAATGGCACCCTCGGCACTTGGTGATTTGTTAACCTTCGGTTTTTGCAACCACATCAACAACTTGTTCCAACTTTTTTGTAGCCAGAAAGCATACAAAAACGAGGCGATGAACATAAATGTCATCATCTGTCCAAACAATAAGCCGACAAATCCAGCGATACTCACGATGGCGAGGAGTCGCCAATTATCCCACTGCATCATAAACTCTAGGACCTATGCTTCAGAAAAGCGATAGCCGACACCACGCACAGTTTGCACTAGATTTTCATGATGTGACGGTTCAAGCGCTTTACGTAAACGTCTGATATGGACATCAACCGTACGCTCTTCGATATAGACCGTATCTCCCCAAACATGATCCAGCAACTGACCTCGGCTATAAGCACGTTCAGGATTACGCATAAAGAAATGAAGTAAACGGAACTCTGTGGGGCCGAGTTCAAGGCGCTGGTCATCAGCAGTAACACGGTGACTCTTTGTATCCAGCACCAAACCAGCAGCTTGTATTTTTTGATTTTCTGATGGGTCTTCAGCACTACAACGACGTAGCACAGCTTTCATTCTTGCAATTAACTCAGGCGGTGCAAAAGGCTTATTCACATAATCATCAGCGCCAACACTTAAGCCTTTGACCAAATCATCGCTCTCGCCTTTTGCTGTCAGCATGATGACAGGAATATCAGCCATGAATTCATTGGCTCGTAAACGTCGAATAAACTCAATCCCATCCATTCCAGGTAACATCCAATCAAGTAGTACTAAGTCTGGCTTTTGCTCATGAATCAAAGCTAAGCCTTTCTCGCCATCTCCAACTGGCAGGCAGTTGAAACCTGAATGTTTTAAAGAAAAACACAACATATCCCTAATTGCGACATCATCTTCAACTACTAAAATTGTTGCTGCCATACTGTTTTGTCCTGAGTTTATACCAATAGAATGATCATACTCGCTATTTATTACAGTTTTGTAACATCAATAAAACCAATATCCACTTCGCTATTAAATGGCAGCTTGAACACACCTCAATAAACCATAGTCATATTGTCCATCAAGCTCATCATAGACTGGTTTTAACCTACCTTTTTCCTGATCTTCTTGAGATTCAAGCGTAAATACAATTTCATTAAACTCACTATCACTCAAACCAATCACTTCACGCACATCTAATAGTCCTATTTCAATGGCATCGGCTAAGTGAGTGTAAATAGTGCTGGGGTTCACCTCGCGCAGTTTAGCAATCTCGTCAATATCTATTTGTTGCTGGAATAAGATCAAGGTTTCATTAACCGTATTACTCAGTCGATTATTCAATAACTCTGATAAAGGGTGCTGTTCAATCTCGCTAAGAAACTGTTTGCCATAGCGCATCAATTTCTGTTCGCCGACACCTGATACCCGTCCCATATCAGCCAAAGATTTAGGTCTTAGTTTAATCATATCCATTAAACTAGCATCATGAAAAATAACATAGGGCGGTACGCCCGCTTGTTCAGCAAGCGATGAACGTAAAGCACGTAATGCATCCCATAAAGCTTGGTCCTGTGGTCGAACTGGGCTTTTCTTTTTCTTCTCTGTTTTAACTTCTTCCTGGGTCTGTTTACGTAATTGCAGGCGCTGTTTACCTGCGAGTATAGGACGACATTTTTCTGTTAAACACAAAGCTCCGTGGCGTTCCATATCAACATCGACATAGCTCAAGGCAATTAATTGTCTGAATAGACTCTTCCACTCAGTAACAGCCAAGTCCTTACCGATTCCAAATGTACTGAGCTTGTCATGCCCATTACCTTGGATACGATCATCACTTTTTCCATGTAATACATCAACCAGATAATTCACACCAAAGCGCTGATCAGTACGATAAATACATGACAAGGCTTTTTGGGCAGCTTCACTCGCATCCCATTGTTCTGGAGGCTGCTGACAGTTATCACAATGCCCACATGGTTCGGCTAACTGCTCATCAAAATAGCCCAATAGTGATTGCCGTCGACAGCTAATTAACTCACATAAGCCCAACATCGATTCTAGCTTGTGATACTCCACACGCTTGTGGGTCTCATCGGCTGAGGAATCCTGCACAAATTGCCGTAATGTAATAACGTCTTGAAGACCATAAGCCATCCATGCATTTGCTGGCTGCCCATCACGACCTGCACGCCCCGTTTCTTGATAATAGGCCTCAATACTTTTAGGCAGGCTTAAATGAGCTACAAAACGAACATCGGGCTTATCGATTCCCATACCAAACGCAATGGTAGCAACAATAATTACGCCCTCTTCTCTCAGGAATCGCTGCTGATTATGTTGTCGTAATTCATGCGGTAGCCCAGCATGATATGGCAGTGCAGTTCGTCCTTTCTCAGACAGCCACTCAGCTGTTTGCTCTACTTTCTTTCGTGACAAACAATAAACAATGCCCGCATCACGTTTATGGTTATCTTCTAGAAAACGCCAGAGTCGCTGTCGTGAATTGGAGCCTTCTGATATTGCATAGTGAATATTAGGTCGATCAAAACTATTGATGAATACACGAGCCTGCTCAAGTTGAAGCTGATTGATAATTTCATCTCGAGTACGCTGATCAGCTGTGGCTGTTAAGGCAATGCGAGGTACAGAGGGGTAACGTTCGTGTAGTAGCTTTAGCTGCTGATAATCAGGCCTGAAATCATGCCCCCACTGAGAAACACAGTGCGCTTCATCAATCGCAAATAATGACAGCTGACAGCGATCTAACAAAGAGATTAGCGAGCTATTTAATAATCGCTCAGGTGCAATATAAAGTAATTTTAATTGCTGACTAAGCAACTGCTGCTCAACCTCATAGACTTCATCTGGCGAGAGCGTCGAATTAAGGTAGGCAGCATTGACGCCTAATTGCTTCAAAGCGTCGACTTGATCTTGCATCAAGGCAATTAAGGGAGAAATAACGATTGCCGTGCCATCACGAACTAAAGCGGGAATTTGATAGCAAAGAGACTTACCACCACCCGTTGGCATTAATACTAAAGTATCGTTGCCATTGAGCAGTGTTTGAATAATGTCCTTTTGTGCATGGCGGAAAGAATCATAACCAAAGGTTGTTTGAAGTATTTCCTGTGCACGTTTCAAAATTTAAAGCATAAACCCTTTAATCATGAAGAAAATACAGGCTGCCATTACTGCCGCTGATGGAACAGTGATCAACCATGCGGTAATAATTTTCTTAATCGCATCACGTTTAACATAAAGGTTTTTCTGATCTTTCTTTAATACTTTCTTGGCTGCTTTAATCGCTTCTTCTTCAGCATCAATAGAACGATATAAGTTAGTAATACGTTGATAATCTTGATCAGTCATATCGGTTTTTTGATTCAGCAGGTCTAATTCTCTATTCAAAGCGTGTAAGCGCTTTTTCTCATCTTCTATCTCCGCTTTGTCTTGCTCAATCTCATCCAAAATATTATCTGCAGAATCCAACCATTCACGTAAGAAGCCGACACCGAAGATACCACCGATAGCAATATGTGTTGAACTCACAGGCAAGCCCAGTTGGCTGGCAATTATTACAGTAATTGCCGCCGCCATCGCGACAGAAAAAGCACGCATTTGATCCAGTTCAGTAATTTCACTACCTACTGTTCGAATTAGTCGAGGTCCATATAGAGCCAAACCAATGGCAATACCAAAGGCACCAACACCCATAACCCAAAAAGGAATGCCTGCTTTCGCTGAAATACCACCAGTCATTACCGCATCATTAATCGCAGCTAGCGGCCCAATAGCATTGGCAACATCATTAGCACCATGAGCAAAACTCAGTAATGCTGCCGCAAAGATAAGAGGCACAGTGAACAGGATATTCACACTCGCTCGGTCATTTTTCAAATTAGTTAATTTTGATTTAATAGACTGTTTAACTTTGAAATAAACAATCACAGCAACGATAGCGCCTAGCATTAAAGCCACTTCTAACGTTGGTTTTTTCGTTACCTCTACCGAGAAAAACATAATATCGTTGAAGATATTCAGCATTGGTTGCCATACTTTTTTGAGACCTTTTAAAACTAAATACGTTACAAAGGCTAGCGACATCACAGCAACGTAGACAGGTACCCATCGATATGATGCCGAGACTTTATCTTCTTTAAAAATAATGGTTTTTTTGATAGCAAATAAGAATGTAGCTGCGATTATTCCACCAATGACAGGAGAAATAACCCATGAGCTCGCAATTTTTCCCATTGTGCCCCAATCAACAATACTGAAGCCAGCGGCAGCAATACCAGCACCCATAACACCACCAACAATCGAGTGCGTTGTCGATACTGGTGCCTTAGCCATAGTCGCAATATTCAGCCAAAGTGCTGCTGCTAACAAAGCGGCCATCATCGCCCATAAAAAGCTATCCGTATCACCCTCAAAGGCATTGATATCGATAATGCCTTTTTTAATGGTTGAAACAACTTCGCCACCAGCAATGAATGCACCACCGGCTTCAAAAATCATTGCAATAATGATCGCGCCACCCATAGTGAGCGCTTTTGAACCCACAGCAGGACCCACATTATTAGCTACATCATTGGCACCAATATTCATCGCCATATAACCGCCGAAAACGGCTGCTATCGCTAAAAAAACATTGTTTGGAACACCACCACTTGAAATAAAGCTATATGCCAATACTCCAACTAAGAAAAAAAGCGCGAAGCCTATTCGACCTAGCTCATTATGGCTTTTTTTGATCGCTTGTTTTTCAAGCGTGTTAATTGTTTTAATTTCCATTAAAAATTGACTCTACTGACCAAATGGCTCCAATTATTACAATAATATGACGACTTAACACTATAAAATTATTTTTACACTACCTACAGTAACTTTCAGTTGTTAAGATTGTCTATTAACATTCATACATTTGCAGTTGATGGCCCTTATGAAAAAATATTTATTTTTAGTATTTATGCTTATTGCATTTAGCGTTCAAGCGCGACCTGGATTATTAGATAGCCTAGGTATTGGTAATGACTTTGAAACGCCACCAGACGTTGATGAAGCATTTGTACTCTCAGCAACACCTCACGACCAACAAACACTGTTAGTAAAGTGGCAAGTGGCTGAAGGAAATTACCTTTACAGAGATAAAATCCGTTTATCGACATCAGTCGACAGCGCAACAAAATTACTCGAATACAGCTTGCCAGCAGGCGAGAATAAAGTCGATGAGACCTTTGGGTTAACGGAGGTTTATCATCATGATACCGAGTTATTAATCCCTCTTCAGCGCACTAATGAGCAACAAGAGTTCACGTTGATTGCAAAATACCAAGGTTGCTCAGAAACATTTAATATTTGTTTCCCTCCAATAGAAAAAAGCATCAATATCAGCTTAGCAAAAATAACTGATACTAATACACCTGCAAAAACCACAACTAAGAATGCCAATACGTCAGCTCCATCATCTCTAGCTTCACAAGATAAAATTGCCAAAAGCTTAGCCGAAGATAAATTAATCACCATCCTTTTGAGCTTCTTTGGATTAGGTTTACTGCTTGCATTTACGCCTTGCGTATTTCCAATGATCCCAATCTTATCCACCATCATTGTGGGTGAAGGTGAACGAATCACAACCCATAGAGCATTCATACTGTCTTTAGTCTATATCCTTGCTATGTCCGTCACCTATACCTTTGCAGGTGTAATGACTGGTTTATTAGGTGAAAACCTACAATCAATGTTTCAAAACCCATGGGTTATTGGCAGTTTTAGCGCCTTATTTGTCCTATTTGCATTATCTATGTTTGGTTTATTTGAGTTGCAATTACCCCATCGACTTCAGCACCGACTACACCAAATTAGTCATCAGCAGAAAGGCGGCCATATGCTGGGTGCTGGTTTAATGGGGCTTCTATCAGGCCTAATCGTCGGACCATGCTTAGCACCACCATTAGCAGGCGCCCTTATTTTCATAGGTCAACAAGGCGATCCTCTTTTAGGTGGTAGTGCATTATTTGCACTCAGTATGGGCATGGGACTACCTCTGTTAATAATAGGTACATCTGCGGGTTCACTCCTACCAAAAGCAGGCGACTGGATGGAAACCATCAAATCAGTTTTCGGCGTATTAATGCTCGGCTTAGCAATTTGGATGTTGGAACGAATCATCCCAGGCTGGATCAGTTTATTGTTATGGGGCAGTCTACTCATTGTGACAGCGGTTTATTTAGGCGCCCTTAATTCGCTCAAAGTAGATTCGAGTGGTTGGGAGAAGTTGTGGAAAGGTCTCGGGCTTATACTTCTTATATATGGCTCACTGTTAATGATTGGCGGTGCGAGCGGTAGCCAAACCATCTGGCAGCCTCTTCAAGCTATTGCAGTAACAACAGGACAAGCGGAAAAAAGTAATAAGGAACATGTCAACTTCACTGCTATTAACAACAGTGCCAATCTTAAAGAGAAATTAAGCCAATCCAACACAGTGACGATGCTAGATTTCTATGCGGACTGGTGTGTTGACTGCAAAAGAATGGAAGTCACTACATTTCAAGACTCATCTGTTATCAATGCCTTTACTGATAAACAGGCTCTGCAACTCGATATGACTGATAACACCTCAGAACATAAGGCTTTATTAAAAGAGCT
Organism: uncultured Gammaproteobacteria bacterium; assembly: GCA_937900515.1. Classification (GTDB taxonomy): domain Bacteria; phylum Pseudomonadota; class Gammaproteobacteria; order Nitrosococcales; family Methylophagaceae. The sequence goes on from CALCCU010000133.1 coordinate 16,886, forward strand.
ACAGGTCTTTGGTCCGCCCACCATGCTCTTTTTTGATGCTAATGGTGAGGAACTCAGCCAATACCGTATCGTTGGCAGTGTCACAGCAGATGAACTACTCGTTCACCTATCTAACTTACCAACAGCCAATAATTAGCCTAAAAGCTCACTTCGACGAATTTAGCGACATAAGCATACTTTTTCGACTAAATAACTGGACAATATTTAACCATTAGTGCAAAATTTGCTGTTCATTAACTGTTTCTAGGTGCGAATCTAATGGCGAAAATTTTAGTGCTGCATGGCCCCAACTTAAATCTATTAGGCACGCGTGAACCTGAACATTACGGCGCAGATACACTTTCAGATATCGAACTCCGTCTTCAAACCCAAGCTGAAGCAGCTGGACACAGTTTAGAAAGCTTTCAAAGCAATGCTGAACATGAATTAATCAATAAAATTCATGCGGCACGAACAAATACTGATTTTATTATCATTAACCCTGCAGCATTTACCCATACCAGCATCGCAATTCGAGATGCATTATCTGGCGTGGAAATTCCTTTCATTGAAATCCATCTCTCAAATGTACATGCTCGGGAAACATTCAGACATCACTCTTACTTCTCAGATATTGCGCTAGGCGTGATCTGTGGATTAGGCTCACAAGGCTACGAGCTGGCTTTAACAGCAGCTATCAAAAACATTACTCAATAGGGTTAACTTAATGGATATACGTAAAATAAAAAAACTGATCGACTTAATTCAAGAATCAGATATAGCGGAAATTGAAATTCAAGAAGGTGAAGAATCTGTTCGTATTAGCCGTAACAGCACTTCAGCACCAGTAATGATGTCTGCACCAGCAGTGCAACAAGCAGCACCTGTAGCTGCTGCCCCAGCTATTGCCGCACCAGTAGCCGAAGTAGCACCCGCAGCTAGTACAGCTAATGCTGTTAAATCACCTATGGTAGGTACTTTCTACCGTTCATCATCACCTGAAGCACCTTCGTTTGTTGAAGTCGGCCAATCAGTCAATGCGGGTGATGTTATTTGCATTATCGAAGCAATGAAAATGTTCAATCAAATTGAAGCAGATCGCAGCGGTACTGTTAAAGCAATCTTGGTTGAAAATGGTCATCCCGTTGAATTTGATGAACCTTTAATCATCATCGAATAAATCTTAATTTCTTGTACAGACTATCTAGTGCAATCGTACCACCAGCGGATAAAAAACTATGATCGATAAAATTGTCATTGCCAATCGCGGCGAAATAGCTCTTCGTGTTCTACGAGCATGTAAAGAATTAGGCATCAAAACAGTAGCAGTTCACTCAGATGTAGATCGTGACTTAAAACATGTTCTATTAGCTGATGAAACAGTATGTATTGGTCCTGCGCCTTCTTCTGAAAGCTATCTAAATGTACCTGCAATAATTAGTGCAGCTGAAATCACCGATGCTTCTGCAATTCATCCTGGCTATGGTTTTTTATCTGAGAATGCTGATTTTGCTGAACGTGTAGAACAAAGTGGCTTTATTTTCATTGGTCCTAAATCTGAAACCATTCGCATGATGGGTGACAAGGTTTCTGCGATTAAAGCGATGAAAGACGCTGGTGTTCCTTGTGTTCCTGGTTCTGATGGTGGACTAGGAGATGATAATGAAACAAACCTTCGTTTAGCGAGAGAAATTGGCTACCCACTGATCATCAAAGCATCTGGTGGTGGTGGTGGTCGTGGTATGCGCGAAGTACATAGCGAAGCTCACCTTATTAATGCGATTACATTAACCAAAAGTGAAGCTAAATCATTATTTGGTAATGGCATGGTATATATGGAGAAATTCCTTCAAAACCCACGTCACGTCGAATTCCAAGTATTAGCTGATCAGCATGGTAATGCCGTACATTTAGGTGAACGTGATTGTTCAATGCAACGTCGTCATCAAAAAGTAGTAGAAGAAGCGCCAGCCCCAGGTCTTTCAGATGAATTACGGGCTAAGATGGGTAAAATTTGTGCTGAAGCTTGTGTTCGAATTGGCTACCGTGGTGCTGGTACATTTGAGTTCCTATACCAAGATGACGAATTCTATTTCATCGAAATGAATACTCGAATTCAAGTAGAGCACACCATCACAGAACAAATCACGGGTATTGATTTAGTTGCAGAGCAAATCAGAATAGCAGCAGGTGAGCCTCTGTCATTTACTCAAGATGACATTGTATTAAATGGCCACTCTATTGAGTGTCGTATTAATGCTGAAGATGCTAAAACATTTATGCCAAGCCCAGGTAAAGTGACTCATTACCATGCTCCAGGTGGTATTGGCATTCGTATGGACTCCCATATATATAGTGGTTACAGCGTGCCGCCAAACTATGACTCTATGATTGGTAAATTAATCGCTCATGGGCCGACACGTGAATCTGCGATTTCTCGCATGCTAACAGCATTGAGTGAAATTGGTATAGAAGGCATTAAAACCAACGTAGCCCTTCAACAAGATATTATGAATGACTTAGCCTTTAAAGAAGGTGGTACCAACATTCATTATCTTGAAAAGAAATTAGGACTGTAAGCTTTGGCCTGGATCCAGTTTATATTTGGTAGTACACCTGATGATGCCGAAGCATTATCGGATCATCTACTAGAATGCGGCGCTAGTGCTGTCACTTTTCAAGACAATGAAGATCAACCGATCTACGAGCCTGAAATTGGTACCACCCCTTTATGGGCTGCTACTAATGTCATAGCTTTATTTGATGCAACTACTGATGTAGATATAATTATTAGCATGCTCACCAGCATGATGGCGCCTGCTCCGGTGCCAAACTATCGCATTGAAGCCGTTGAAGATAAAGACTGGGTTCGTGAATGGATGGATAACTTTCACCCAATGAGCTTTGGTGAACGTTTATGGATCTGTCCTAGCTGGCACACGCCGCCACAAGAAGGTGCCGTGAATATCATGCTTGATCCCGGATTAGCATTTGGCACAGGCACGCACCCTACTACAGCACTTTGCCTGAACTGGCTTGATCAAGCTGATGTGAAAGATAAAATCGTGATTGATTATGGCTGTGGTAGTGGAATATTAGCTATTGCAGCCGCCTTATTAGGTGCTAAAAAGGTAATTGGTGTGGATACGGATCCACAAGCATTGGAAGCCACTCAGGCGAATGCAGAACGCAATGGTGTGGTTATCGATACCTACTTGCCTGATGATTGCCCCGCTGAAACATGCGATCTATTACTTGCCAATATTCTTGCAGGGCCATTGCAGTCATTATCAGAACATTTAGCTGGCTTAACAAAATCTGGTGCACCCATTGTCTTATCAGGAATTTTAGACGTTCAGGCTCAAGATGTTAGCGAGAGTTACCAACCTTGGTTTGATATGGAAGCTCCTATCTTAAAAGACGAATGGGTTCGTTTGGTAGGTCAAAAACGATAATGAATATTGGTCCATACACTTTACCTAACAATCTGTTTTTAGCACCCATGGCAGGTGTAACGGATCGCCCTTTCCGACAATTGTGTCGTCGTTTAGGCGCGGGTATGGTAGTTTCAGAAATGATTACAGCCAATAAATCATTATGGGCAAGTAAAAAGTCACTACTTCGGGCTAACCATGATGGTGAGCCTGAACCACGCTCAATTCAAATCGCAGGTACTGATCCAGCAATGATGGCAGAAGCTGCTATTCATAATGTAAGGCAAGGCGCTCACATCATAGATATCAATATGGGCTGCCCAGCGAAAAAAGTGTGTAATGTCATGGCAGGTTCTGCATTACTGCAAAATGAAGGATTAGTTTCCAGTATATTAACGGCTGTTGTTGACGCGGTTGATGTACCCGTTACACTAAAAATAAGAACCGGCTGGGATCACGATAATCGTAATGGCGTTAACATCGCCAAAATTGCTGAAGATTCAGGAATCCAAGCCTTAGCCGTTCACGGCCGTACTCGTGCCGATGCTTATAAAGGTGAAGCCGAATACGACACTATCGCAGAAATTAAATCAGCGATTCATATTCCTGTAATCGCTAATGGCGACATTTCTAGCCCAGAAAAAGCCAAAATGGTACTGGACTATACACAAGCTGATGCCGTCATGATTGGTCGAGCTGCACAAGGTAACCCTTGGATCTTCAAACAAATCGAGCACTATTTAAAGCATGGTGAGCAATTGCAATCGCCAGCTATTTCTGAGGTCCGCCAGACATTAATTGATCACCTTCATACTCTCTATGAATTTTATGGTGACTACACAGGTGTTCGTATGGCTCGAAAACATATTGCTTGGTATAGCAAAGGCTTACGTGACGGTAACCCTTTCCGCCAGCAGATGAATACGCTTGAACATCCACAACAACAACTCGATTTTACCGAACAGTTCTTCGCTAAACTTGAACAGTCAAATGGAATGGCCGCATGACAGATAGTACACATGACACACCAGCTAGCTCAGAAACTGACGTTACAGCGTGCTTTGACTTATCTGTAGATGCAGAAAAAAAACATGCGCCACTTAGTGTCTGTGTTGAAGCAGCTTTAAAAGATTATTTCGAACAGCTAAACGGTCAAACAACTACTAACCTTTATGACATGCTGCTCACCGAGGTTGAAGCACCTTTATTCAAAGCTACTCTCGAACATACCAATGGTAATCAAAGTCGTGCTGCCGAATTATTGGGTCTTAATCGCGGAACGCTGCGTAAAAAATTAAAAACTTACGGCTTATAGAGCCGGCTAAATCAGGAACAATTCATGAATAAAATCCAACGTGCACTATTAAGTGTTTCAGACAAAACCGGCGTCTTAGAGCTTGCTCAAGAATTAACACGTTTAGGTGTTGAGTTACTTTCAACAGGCGGTACTGCAAAACTGCTCCAAGAAGCAGGACTTCCTGTGAAAGAAGTATCTGAGCATACTGGTTTCCCAGAAATGATGGATGGCCGCATCAAAACCTTACATCCTAAAATTCACGGTGGGTTATTAGGTCGTCGTGGTACTGATGAAGCCATTATGGCTGAACATGATATTGCGCCTATCGACCTAGTGGTTGTGAATTTATATCCTTTTGAAGCAACTATTGCTCGCGATGACTGTACTCTTGCCATGGCCGTTGAAAATATCGATATCGGTGGCCCAACGATGTTACGTGCTGCAGCAAAAAATCATGCTTCAGTAACCGTATTAATCGATCCTGCTGACTATTCTCGTGTTATCGAACAATTAGAAGCAACGGGTGGCGTTGACGATCAAACTCGCTTTGATCTTGCTATCAAAACATTCGAGCACACAGCCCATTATGATGGTGCGATTGCTAACTACTTCGGCACACTGACTGAAGGTGACGAGAAAGTTAACTTCCCTCGTACATTCAACAGCCAATTTCATAAAGCACAAGAAATGCGTTACGGTGAAAACCCGCATCAAAAAGCTGCGTTTTACACTGAAGCACAACCTGAGTCAGGTACAATCAGTGCTGCGACTCAAATCCAAGGTAAAGAACTCTCTTACAATAATATCGCCGATACTGATGCAGCGCTGGAATGTGTAAAAGCCTTCCCTGAGTCACCTGCTTGTGTAATTGTTAAGCATGCCAACCCATGTGGTGTTGCAACAGCTGATGATTTACTTACCGCTTATGACTTAGCATATCAAACAGATACAACATCTGCCTTTGGCGGCATCATCGCATTTAACCGCGAATTAGATGCAAAAACAGCACAAGCCATTATTGATCGTCAATTTGTAGAAGTTATTATTGCTCCGTCTATTAGTGATGAAGCCAAAGACGTCATCAGTACTAAAAAGAATGTACGTCTACTTTGCTGTGGTGCTTTCCCTGAACAACAATCTGAAGGTTTAGACTATAAACGTGTAACGGGCGGTTTATTAGTTCAAGATCGTGACACGGCTCTTGTGACACAAGATGAGCTAAAAGTAGTCACTAAACTGGCGCCAACCAACGAGCAAATGCTGGACTTATTATTTGCATGGCGTGTGGCTAAATTTGTTAAATCGAACGCGATTGTATATGTTAGTAAACAACAGACCGTTGGTATTGGAGCAGGTCAAATGAGCCGCGTAGTCAGCAGTCGTATTGCAGGTATTAAAGCAGAAGATGCAGGTTTAACGGTACCAGGTGCAGTAATGGCATCAGATGCCTTCTTCCCATTCCGTGATGGCTTAGATGCTGCTGCAGAAGCAGGAATTAGTGCAGTTATTCAACCCGGTGGTTCTATGCGTGATGATGAAGTTATCGCTGCAGCAGATGAACATGGTATCGCAATGGTGTTTACTGGTATGCGTCATTTCCGCCACTAAACACTTAATAACAAAGAGCTGCTAATGGATGTTTCGCAAGTTCAGAAACTATTTCAAACACATAACCGCTCACGGATTGAGCGGTTAATTGAACTGGCGCCAAACAAAAAACAGGCTTTTTTCCAATTATTACCGTTACTATTCCACACTAATGAGCCTGAGATGCCTGGGTTTACCCTTGGCGCACCACAAGGCCTAGTAGAATATCAGCCTACAAAACGTACACTCGATGCCGCTAAGACGCTGCAACGCTCCTTTAATTTCAAACAGCACGCATTCCTTGAATACCCTCTACAGGGTTTATACCTAATCAATGATTACGGTAGTGTGTACTATCCTGAAAACCCTGAATATGATCTGTTATTAATTCATGCAGCGAATCTGTCTGAAGATGAAATTAAACACCTTAATGACAAATTAGACCGCATTGTAAAATGGGCGCTAACATTTGATATCAGGCTCAACACCCAATTAGTTAATCGAGCGATGACGCTCACTCAACCTTTAGACAGCCACTATCTAGATAGACTTTACTGCAATGGGTTGATCTTCGGGGGCTGCGCGCCTCTTTGGTGGTTTATTCATCTCGGTGCGGATGAGCCAGAAAACTATCAAGCTGCTATACAGAAACTCAATAGCGAACATAACTTTTCTATTGCGACCATTGATTTTGGGCCGCTAGGTAAGCGATCGGCAAAGGCATTATTTCAACAGGGATACCAGGAAAGTATCAATGCAATGAATAAGGGCCTACCTGGATTTCTAGGCTTATTATACGAACGCATAGTAATTGAACATTTTGATGATGCACCATGGCTAGCGAGTGCCTATAAACATGCTGTCTACCAAAATCAAAAAGATACTTTCTTTTGTGATCCTAATATTTTAAAAACCTACTATTTATCGAATAAGCTACCTACATCAATACTTGGTCTTGTACGATGTTCATTGTATTTACTCTGTGAGGAAAAGCTCAGCTTCGATATAAAAAATGCACCATATCCATGGCGACGCGCATCACTAAAAGCATTTCCTAAATTATGGGATTGGTCTGATTATAATATTAAGGCCATAGATCACCGCTATGAAGCTCGCTTTCGTGAACGTCTTAAAGAGTTTAAACAAACTCGTTTATTAACTGAAAAGTTAAACAATTTATTAGCTACATTTTCTCAACAGCATAAACTGCAAACAAATACTCAGCAGCAAGAATTGAACTCTCTCCATCGTGAGTTATTTGCTAGCTCACCAGCAATGATAGAAATATTGCCTAATAAGTTATTACCAGAAGAGGGAGAAGAGTTTTTATTTCTTGAGCGTGATAGTACAGAAAGTAAGTGGTACCTGTTTGAACAAAGTAACACGCCTGACAGAAGTATTGACCCCTTATACAGCGATCATTCATTGCTTCGCACTCTGGCGTGGGCTGTCTGCAATAAAGTATTAACAAAGACAAGCCGTATTCGAGTCACAGATAAAACACGAGAAGTGTCCACATCACTTTGCTTACCACTTGCCGAGAGCCTTTTAAAATCCCCTATCGCTCAAATAAATTATGCCAGTAATGAACAAACTGAAACATTAGATTCTTGGCAGTTATTTGCCAATATAGAGGTCACTCCAAAAGAGGCCTTTAAGCGCCAAGATCTCAATTTTTCACTAAGACAACAAGATCCATTTAATTATAGTTTTCAACGCACCAATCTAATCCTGACCTTAGAAGGTTTAGCGCTTAATTCACATGGGCAATGCCACTATTTTAAATATGACGGCCCTTATGCTGTTGTTGAAATGCTCAGCACACTAATTAGGTGGACCCCAACAGTAGACCTACTGGATAAGATTGATACTTGGTGTGCAACGCCAAATCTCAGCACGAAAATATCCCAGCGACTAACTCGTACCTGTAAGCAGTTATTAACCCACTACTTTAATCACCCAGATAATGGTACTTACATCTTAGAGCTATCAAATAGATTGTATAGAATTCAATGGCATGAAGCAGGCTCTGACTATATCGTAGCAACAAAAAAACAAACTTTAGACGATTTACTAGCTGACAAAAAACCTCTTTTTGCTGCAACAAAAATCGATTCATTAGTCGACGGCGATGATAAATATTCACTTTTACTTGAGCATCAGGCTGAGAACACAATCAGTCTGTTCTTTTATAAGGAAGCACAACAAATAACCGTCTACATTCTTGATGAAGTAGCTAGCATTTATAGCTATTCCTTCACTAAACTAAGACAACAGACCATTGCCAGTAATCTTCGTCAATTTTTTAGTAATAGTTTGAAAAGTGAACCTGAAGTCCAGTTACATTTTTTCAATATGGAATACCACAACGCTGAGTGGTCACTATCTGAATTTATAATATTCGAAGAAGAGTATAAAACTAGCTACTTACCGATAAAAATTGAACTCGATAATCCTATCGCCCCTGTCCAGTGCATTATTCATTGTGGTGCAACCGAGTTTAAAGGGTCAATTAAAAACCCAGCTTTATTTAAAAAAGTGCGCGAACTCGTGATGAACCTAAGAAAAGGAGTTAGCAGCTACCCTTTCTATATTACTGAGCTATCATTTTTAAAACAGCAAGATAATACCTCTCGACAGTATGTTAGTCACAAACAAAAGCTTGAGATATTATTAAATAATCACTAATCCTTTCGCTTTGAGCATAGCTCTTTTATCATGTTCAATTAAATCCTTTGTTTAGAGAAAGCACATGATTGAAGTTGGCATTGTTGGTGGCACAGGTTATACCGGTGTTGAATTACTTAGGCTTTTGGCTCACCATCCAGAAGTAAACCTTAACGTGATTACTTCGCGTAGTGAAGCTGGCATGGCTGTCAGCGATCTATTTCCTAACTTACGAGGTCATGTGGATCTCGCATTCACCGTGCCTGACGTTGAAAAATTAGCGGCTTGTGATGTCGTATTTTTTGCTACGCCGCATACTGTTGCGATGGCATTGGTTCCAGAACTCATTGCTCGAGGTACACGTGTTATCGATTTATCTGCTGATTTCCGTCTAAAAGATGCTGTTGAGTGGGAGCACTGGTACAACATGCCGCACACCTGCCCAGAGCTTCTTGAGCAAGCAGTTTATGGCCTACCAGAACTAAACCGTGAACAGATAAAGTCAGCTCAGTTAATTGCTGCTCCAGGCTGCTACCCAACCGCAACACAACTTGGCTTCTTACCTTTATTAGAAAATAATCTTATCGATCCAAACCACCTTATTGCCGATGCTAAATCAGGCGTGAGTGGGGCTGGACGTAAAGCATCTATCGGAGCCTTATTAGCCGAATCAGCTGAGAGTATGAAAGCCTATGCGGTTGCCGGCCATCGTCACCTCCCAGAAATTAGACAAGGTTTAAATATAGTTAGCCAGCAAGATGTAAACCTAACTTTTGTACCCCACTTAACACCGATGATTCGAGGTATACACGCCACTTTGTACGGACAACTGACTACTGACGTTGATTTACAATCATTGTTTGAACAACGCTATGCCAATGAACCATTTGTAGATGTAATGCCTGCGGGTTCTCACCCTGAAACACGTAGTGTTCGTGGTGCAAATGTTTGCCGTATTGCAATTCATCAACCACAAAACAGTAATACAGTAGTGGTTCTATCCGTAATCGATAACCTTGTAAAAGGTGCGTCAGGTCAAGCGATTCAAAATATGAATATTATGTTTGGTTTTGACGAAAAATTATCAATCGATACCATTGCAGCGATGCCTTAACCGTTAATGTCATATTCTGCACATCACATTATCGAACAGCCACGGCCTTTACGTAAGGCGGTTATTTTTATCCTGACCGCAGCATTAGGTGCAGGACTGCTGTGGTTGTTCCTACACAATAAGTTCGATCAACAACTGAAAACCATTACAGAACTTGAGCAAAAAATCGAGCAAGTTAAAACGAATAATCAACGTCTACAGAAAATTGCCAACTTATCTCCTAAAGCTAAATCTGATCTTGCCATAGAGAAGGAAACAAATGCCCAACTTCGACTAGAACTTGAACAATTGCACAAGCAAATATTGACTCAAAATAAAGACATTTTATTCTATCAATCTATAACCCAAGGAAATAACTCTAGTAAATTACAGTTCAAAGATCTGTATTTAAGCACTGATGAGACTGATAGCAATACGACTCGTTACCGACTAGTTATCACCCAAGGAAAAAAAATCACCTCTCCTATTCAGGGTAATATAAAAATCATGCTCAATACAGAGGCTAATGGTGAGACTAAGCGTCTGCTGCTAGATGAGCATAAGTTAAACCTCCGACACGTCCAAGTAATCGAAGGTATGATCACTCTAGACTCTGGAACTAGCCCTAAAACAATATCGGTTGATTTAATACAAAAGAAAAAAATCACGCTATCTAAAACGTTTGATTGGCAACTAACCCCGTAATCACAGATCTATAGGTGCTCCTCCATGTTCAATAAAAATAAACACAAAAGAAAAGCGGCTAGACTAGATACATTAATTGGTACAAACACTCATATTAAAGGTGACTTAAACTTTAGTGGCGGTCTGCGAATTGACGGCAGTATCACAGGTAATATTTTTGCTGAAAGCGAATCTAATTCAACCCTTACTCTCAGTGAAAAAGGCCAAATTGAAGGCGACATAAAAGTTCCAAACCTATTAATAAATGGTTCAATTTCTGGCAACGTGTATGCATCTAAACACGTTGAACTAGCTGGAAAGGCTAAAGTGATGGGTAACGTTTACTACCATATGCTTGAAATGGAAATAGGCGCAGAAGTAAATGGCCAGTTAATCCGCATGACAGAAGAAAATAATAATATTCTCGACTTAGAACATGAGTCAGTTGAAGGTACTGACGAAGCTAGTCTAAGACTACCTCCAGAATAAGAACGACAAGGAAAGCTTCTATCCCGAATTAGATCTAGTCTTTGAAATTAAACACTAATTCTTGACTAAATTACTCAGCATTGGATAATAGCGTATTAAGTACTTAAATTTTGGAGCTCACCATGAGTGAAATACCTAGTCCCGTCAACTTTACCGATGCAGCAGCTAATAAAGTAAGCACGCTTATCGAAGAAGAAGGTAACGACCAACTTAAATTACGTGTATTCATCACTGGTGGCGGTTGCTCTGGTTTTCAATACGGGTTTACCTTCGAAGAAGAAATTAGTGAAGGTGATACGCAAGTTGAAAAATCCGGCGTAATGCTATTAATTGATCCAACTAGCTACCAGTATCTTGTTGGTGCAGAAATTGATTACACCGATGGTGTTGAAGGCTCACAGTTTGTAATTCGCAACCCTAATGCCACAACAACATGTGGTTGTGGCTCTTCTTTTTCACCCTAAGATCGTCGCACTACATTCATTAAATAAAAAAAGCCGGTTTAAACCGGCTTTTTTTATTAGTCCTAAGCATATCAGTAGGTAGAGTTAAGGCTTATTTGCCTATACAGAAGCTTGAGAATATCTTATCTAACAGATCCTCATTACTAAATGTGCCCGTGATTTCTCCAAGAGCATGCTGTGCTTGCCGTAGCTCTTCTGCAAGCAACTCACCAGCCCCCATTCCTGTCAGACAGTTATAACCTGCCTCAATCGCCGCTCGTGCACGCGCAAGCGCTTCTAAATGACGTCCTCGAGCAATAAATACGCCCTCATCTTCAGGATGATAGCCAACTGCATCGCATAAGTACTTTTCTAATAAAGGCATACCATCACCCGTTTTTGCAGAAAGGTACAATATTACTTCACCATCTCGTTCAACAATTGTCGCCTGCTTGCTTTGTTTATCTATCTTATTACGAATTACAGTCAACGGAATGTGTTGAGGCAATTCAGCACGAATTTGTTCATCCTTCGCAGTCATCCCTTGGCCATCATCTATAACGAGCAAAATGTGATCTGCTTGGGCTATTTCATTCTGGGTACGACGGATACCTTCTTGTTCAACAATATCATCTGACTCGTGCAAGCCTGCTGTATCAGAAATGCGTAATGGTAAACCGCCTAGGTTAATTTGCTCACGTAAGATATCTCGTGTCGTACCAGCAACCTCAGTAACGATAGCAGCGTCATGACCTGCTAGTTGATTGTGTAGGCTTGATTTACCAGCATTAGGTTGACCAGCCAGTACCACACTCATTCCCTCGCGTAATAATCGGCCTTGTTGTGCGCTCTTAGTTATACCGTCAACTGTTGTTAGTAAGGTTTGTAATTGCTGATCGACGGCCGCTTCAGCAAGAAAGTCAATTTCCTCATCAGCAAAATCAATGGCAGCTTCAACATACATTCGCAATTCAGTGAGTTGTGTTAAAAGAGTGTTAACACGTTCAGAAAAAACGCCCTGTAACGATAACATGGCACTTCTTGCAGCTTGATCAGTCGCACTATCAATTAAATCTGCTACAGCCTCTGCTTGCGCCAGATCCATTTTATTATTTAAAAAAGCACGCTCTGAGAACTCGCCAGGACGGGCCATTCGAGCACCTAGGCTAATCGCTCTTTGACACAAGCGAGAAAGCACCAAAGGACTACCATGACCCTGGAGCTCTACAACATCTTCACCTGTAAACGAGGCAGGATTAGGGAAATACAGTGCAATTCCACTATCAATGATTTCACCATCATGATCACGAAAATGACTAAATTTCGCATAACGAGGCTGTGGTAACGTGCCACAGATCGATTCTGCTATCACTGCACTTTGCTTACCGGATAAACGAACCACACCAACACCGCCTCGTCCAGGCGCAGTCGCTACTGCAACAATCGTTTCCATTGGTAACTAAAGCGCGCCTAATTTACGAGTAATGTGCCATTGTTGAGCAATAGACAAAACATTATTCACAACCCAGTACAGCACGAGGCCTGACGGGAAGAAGGCAAAGAAAACAGTGAAAATAACTGGAAATGCTTTCATCACCATTGCTTGAGCAGGATCTTGTGGTGCAGGGTTTAACTTCTGCTGGAAGAACATACTTAAACCGAATAATACTGGCAATACAAAGTATGGATCCATCGCAGTGAGATCTTGTAGCCATAGCATGAACGGTGCTTGACGCAATTCAATGCTTTCTACCAATACCCAATAGAACGCTAGAAAAACAGGCATTTGAACAAGAATTGGTAAACAACCACCTAGAGGATTAATCTTCTCTGTGCGATATAAATTCATCATTTCTTGATTGAATTTCTGCTTATCATCACCATAACGCTCTTTCAATGTCGCTAGTTTTGGCGTTAATTTACGCATTGATGCCATTGAGCGATAACTCGCTGCAGAAAGTTTATAAAAGGCCAGCTTGATTAATACGGTTAAAAATACAATTGACCAACCCCAGTTATTCGTCAGCTTATGGATCCATTCCATAATGGTAAACAAAGGTTGAGAAATAATAGTTAATTTACCAAAATCAACTGTTAAATCTAGGTTCGGTGCAGCAACTTCTAATCGCTGGTATTCCTTTGGACCTAAAAACATACTGTATTGTGCTTGAGCACTATCGCCAGTCGCAGCCGTAATAGTTGGTAGCTTCATACCTGCCGTATAATTACGTTGATTAATTGATTTACCATAAAAAGCATTTTCTTGACCTTGATCAGCAGGGATCAATGCCGCAACAAAATAATGCTGAATCATTGCAGCCCAGCCGCCAGTGACTCCTGTACGACTATATGCCGCATCGTCTAAGTCATCGAAGTCTACTTTCTCATACTGATTCGCAGGACTTGAGAAAGTCGCACCCGTAAAGGTATAGATAAAACCAGAATCCTCTTTGGGACGATTACGGTTAAATTGTGCATACGGATAGGCAGTAAAACGCTCACCACTATTATTTTCTATTTGATAATCGACATCGACTAAATAGCTATCACGGTGGAATCGATACGTTTTAGTAACATTTAAACCTTCAGATGTTTTCCAATACAAAGGAACGGTAATAGTATCTTCGCCATCAGCAAGCTCATAATTCATCTGTTCCGCTTGGTAGGTATCATAATGTGTAGGCGCAGCTGAATCTGAGCGTAATCCTGATTGGACAACAAAATAACGTGATGCTGTTGCAGCTAATAGCTTAACGGGTTCGTTTGGCTCGCCAGACTCTACTGGGTAAGCAAGCAAATCAAGTTCTTGAATATCGCCACCTAAAGTATCAATGGTGACATCAATAAGATCAGTTTTAACGTGAATCTTACTACTTGTCGCAACTTCAACACTTTGAGAAATTGCAGGCAAATTATCCATTGAATGAGTAACAGGCATATCTGGTAAATCATTCGATGGATTAGCAATACTAGTGCTAGGAGGTAAGTCCGCAGCAACTTCATTACTTGCAAATGATTGTTGTGCTTGTTGCTCAGGACGAACATAGTCATTCTGCCATGCTTCCCACAATAGCAAGGAGACAATAAGCAATCCGAAAACAAAAAAAGTTCTTAAATTATCCATTATGTGTATGTTTCTTTAATTCAGGAATAGGATCTAAACCACCCTCATGCCAAGGGTGACAACGTGAAAGTCGACGCAAGCCAAGCCAAGTGCCTTTGACAGCACCAAAGCGATCAATTGCGCCTATCATATAATGAGAACAAGTTGGTTGAAAGCGACAATTGTCGCCCAGTAGAGGACTAACGATGAGTTGATATGCTCGGACGAGCATCGTCAAGATTCTTTTTGCCACTGCGCTACCACGGTTAACCAATGTCGCTCCAATGCTTTACTTAACTCAGCAGAATCACGCTTAGTAATATCTGGTCGAGTTAGTACAACAATATCTATGTTGGCAAAGTCGGATTGATGCAGTCTGAAAGACTCACGAATAATCCGCTTCAATCGGTTGCGGCGTGTTGCTAATTTAAGATGTTTCTTAGCTATCGCTAAACCCAAGCGAGGATTTCCCACCGAATTTTCAACCGTTAAGATCGTCAAACCGTTACCACTTACACGTTTGGCCTGACGAAATACCCGAGAATAATCTCTCGGGTTATTCATTTTCATGGCCCGGCTAAATGCTGCCAAGTCATGCTCTCCTTAAAAAGCTAAAGAGAATTATACTGTTAAGCTTGCACGACCTTTAGCACGACGAGCGTTGATAATACGACGTCCACCAACAGTTTTCATGCGAGCACGGAAACCGTGAGTACGTTTACGTTTGATATTACTAGGCTGAAAAGTTCTTTTCATTTCACCAACTCCACTATGTTAATTCTGGTTTTCTCCCTGCAAGAAAGATCTCAACACGGACAAAAGGGCTGGAATTATACTGTTTAGAAAGACAACAAGTCAAATACAACTTACTTATAAACTGTATGATTTCTCTTAATTAAAAATTAATGTCACTGATACGTTTAATCGCTCACCGACAATCATTATAATATGCCATTATATCCTATCTCTTTCCGCCCACCTATTTTTAAGGAGTCGCCGTGTCATCACCCTTATGGGAAAAATGTCTATCCCATCTCGAAGGTGAGCTATCAGCTCAGCAGCTGAACACATGGCTTCGTCCATTACAGGCAATCGAAGAACAGGATAGTTTACGCCTCCTAGCCCCGAACCCTTATGTCCAGTCATGGGTACAAGAGCAGCTTGAAACAAAAATAATTCAGCTTATAGGTGCGCTAAGCCAAGGTAAAGTCACTTCAGTAGTGGTTGAAGTAGGCACAGAAAAACCCGCAGCTAATCCCATTCATCAACGGACAGCATTGAAATCTAAAGCTCCAGATGCGCCAACCGAGAAACCAGAACCAGCCTTAAGCAGCCCAATTAACCCTGCCTTTACCTTTGATTCTTTTGTAGAGGGTAAGTCAAACCAAATTGCGCGTGCGGCATCACTACATGTTGCAGAATCTCCAGGTACTAGTGGATATAACCCTCTATTCCTTTATGGCGGAACGGGCCTTGGTAAAACTCATTTGATGCTTGCGGTTGCCAATCAAATCCTTAAAGACGATCCAAAAGCGCGCGTAATTTATTTATCGTCAGAAAGATTCGTGCAAGACATGATTACAGCAATGCGCACCAACTCCATGGAAAAATTCAAAGCACATTACCGAAGTGCGGATGCATTATTGATCGATGATATTCAATTTTTTGCAAAAAAAGAACGTTCTCAAGAAGAGTTCTTCTATACCTTCAATAGTCTATTAGAAGGTCAAAAGCAGATTATTCTTACTTGTGATCGTTTCCCTAAAGAAGTGCAAAACTTGGATGAGCGCCTTCAATCTCGCCTAGGCTGGGGCTTAACTATTGCCGTTGAACCACCAGAACTAGAAACACGCGTTGCCATTCTTATCAAAAAAGCACAACAAAACCTGATCTCATTACCTGAAGATGTAGCTTTTTTCATCGCTCAGAGAATTAAATCAAATGTGCGAGATCTTGAAGGTGCATTGCAGCGGGTAATGGCTTTTGCTCGTTTTACTAATCAGCCTCTTTCTATCGAAATGGCTCAAGAAGCACTTAAAGATTTATTAGCGCTACATCAAAAACTGGTCACACTTGAAAGCATTCAAAAAATTGTTGCTGAATACTTCAAGCTTCGTGTGGCAGATCTATTATCAAAAAAACGGACACGCTCCATCGCTCGTCCTCGTCAAATTGCTATGGCGTTAGCGAAAGAGTTAACCAGCCACAGCTTACCTGAAATTGGCGATGCCTTCGGTGGACGTGACCACACAACTGTTTTACATGCCACCCGCAAGGTTGCTGAACTCAAAGAAACAGATATTAGAGTCGCTGAAGACTACCGTAATTTACTTCGAACCTTATCGAGTTAAACTGAGAACTTAATCATGCAATTTACTGTTAGCCAAGAAACAATTGCCCGCCCGCTTCAACTAGTTTGTAGTATTGTTGAACGCCGCGCTGCGCTGCCTATCTTATCGACAATATTATTACGTGCACATGGTAATCAACTCTCAATGACCAGTACCGATATGGAGCTGGAAATGATTGCAACCTTAGCTGTCGCCGTTGAAGAGGAAGGTAAAACAACCGTTTCTGCTCGTAAATTTCTTGATATTTGTCGTGCACTACCTAGTAATGCAACTATCAGCTTCAAAGCGAAAGACAATAAAGCTGTCGTTCGAGCAGGAAAAAGTCGCTTCTCATTAGCAACGTTAGCAGCGGAAGACTTTCCCGACAGTGAAGGTGCTAATTACGTTGATGAGATTAGCCTGCCGCAGTCAGCGCTAAAATCGCTATTAGACGAAACTAGCTTTGCAATGGCGAGCCAAGATGTCCGTTATTATTTAAATGGTTTATTGCTTGAACGTGAAGGAGCAGATTTACGCGCTGTCGCGACAGATGGCCACCGTCTAGCACTCGGTAGCATCACTACCAATAACACTGTTGCCGAAAAAAATAATATTATTATTCCTCGCAAAGCGATTATGGAGTTAGGGCGCTTACTCAATGATACTGACGACATGGTAAATCTTGCATTCAGTAACCAACAGATCAAAGTTGAGCTTCCTGACTTACACTTCACATCAAAACTTATCGATGGTCAATTTCCTAACTACGAACGCGTTCTACCTCTTGGTGGTGACAAAATCGTAGTAGCTGATCGAGAAGAGCTTAAACAGGCATTATCTCGTGCAGCTATCTTATCTAATGATAAACACAGAAGCGTTCGAATTAACCTTGAGCCTGGTTTATTCAAAGCCACCGTAACCAATCAAGAACAAGAAGTAGCCGAAGAAGAAATTACGGTTGAATATCAAGGCTCATCGCTAGAAATTGCCTTCAACAATGCCTACTTATTAGACTTACTCAATGCAATTCCTGACGATAAAGTCAGAATGGTCTTTACTGATGACAATAGCAGCGTATTAATTACCCCTGCCGATGAAAAGCTAGAACGGCAGTATGTCGTAATGCCAATGCGCCTGTAGAGAAGAACATATAATGGCAGGCGGATGGTCAAAAGATGGTGCAGTTCAGGATCAGATAGATGCAAGTGTAGAAGATGCTATATCTCAAGCACGAAGTAAACTACCGCAAGGCGACAGCCTTTCATATTGCGAAGAATGTGATAAAGCAATTCCAGAAGCTCGCCAAAAAGCAATACCGGGCGTACATTTATGCGTACATTGCCAAAGTAAGTTAGATGAAAAAGAGAAACAATCATCACTTTTCAATCGCCGTGGCAGTAAAGGTAGTCAGCTAAAATAGCCTGAATACTAGGTTCTACAAAGCCAAGCATAAAACCTATCTTAGCTTAATGCCTTAACTCACCCATAACCACTTTATTCTCAGTGACTTTCTTCACAACATCTCGGTAGTAATCTTCTCTAAACGCATCTGTGACACGTGCCACTTCCTCTGCACCAACACCATTACCGAGCAAGACCTCTTCCGTCAATCTCAGGCTTGTTTCTAAGGTATCAGATACCGTTGTGGTTGCCCCATACCCTATAAGCGTCGCGCAATGCTTTCTATCAATAGCTCGTGCATGAATAGGCATATCGGCATAAAACTGACGAACCTGTGTCACTAACCTATTTACACTCTCAGGATCTTCCAGCGCGATAACTAACATTTTAGCTCTATCTGCACCTGCTGCTTGTAATACTTTAAGCTTGCTTGCATCACCAAAAAATACCGGAAACCCTTGTTTACGAGCGTGTGTAACTCTATCTTGCTTCATATCTAGAGCAACATACGACACACCAGCTTCACCAAGTATCGCGCCAATACGAGCACCAACACGACCAAAGCCCGCCAAAATAACATGATGTTCTGAGTCATCAAATAACTGTGCTGATGCCGCATCATCCGATGCGTTAGGAGTATAGAAACGTAATAGAAGTGAATTAGCCAACATTACCACAAAAGGAGTCAATACCATTGATAACGCAATAACAACCGTAAGAAGGTGGCCAATTTCAGCAGCCAAGACACCTGAAACTGTCGCAACGCCAAATAAAATAAAACCAAACTCGCCACTTTGTGAAAGCAATACGCCTGTTTGTAAGGCTAAATCATGACGGGCACCACTTAGTCTTGCTAAGCCATACACTACAGCTGTTTTAATCACCATCAGACCTATTGTTAACCCAATAATTAATCCGAGGCGGTCCAATAACAAGCCAAAGTCGATCCCCATGCCTACAGTCATGAAAAATAGACCCAGTAGAATTCCTCTAAATGGCAAAATATCTGCTTCTATTTGATGCCTGAAATGTGACTCGGCAATCATTACTCCAGCGATAAATGCACCTAAAGCCATCGATAAACCAACAGACTCCATTAACCATGCCACCCCTAAAACAAGTAATACAGCCATGGCTATAAATACTTCAGGATCTTGGCTAGCAACTATTCGACCTAAGATTGGGTTCAATAAATATCGGCCAGCAATTAATAAACCGACAATCGTTAATAGCGCATAAAAAAGATCAAATTCTGTTGTTGGAACACCAGCTTGACTACCAGATAGATAAGACACAAGAGCTAATAAAGGAACGACAGCTAAATCTTGTAATAGCAAAATAGAAAAAGACATTTTTCCCATAGCCGTTCCGATTCCTCCTCGCTCAGAAAGAAGCTTCAAACAAAAGGCTGTTGATGATAAAGCGAGGCCGAAACCAATAACAATCGCACTTTTATGAGGCTGGCCAGACCAAACAGAGATCAAATAAATGACTGCAGCAGTCAGTAATAGCTGCCCTAAGCCTAAGCCAACAACCATTTTACGCATTTGCCAAAGCTTTTCAGGCTTCAGCTCTATCCCTAAAACAAATAGTAAGAAGATGACACCAAACTCACCTAAATGACGAATCTTTTCGACTTCATCAATCACACCTAATCCCCAAGGACCAAGAATTGCACCAGCAGTTAAATAGCCTAATATTGCTCCGAGACGTACAGCATGAAAAGCAGGAACAACCACTACTGTAGCTAATAGTATTGCTAATATATCAATTAAATAATTCGCAGTTTCATGTTCCATTATCGTACTAGTCCTTGACTAACTCGCAGCAGTCGGTGCATTCAACACCATTGCTAGGCCTTGTTTATAAAAATCAACGGCAAGCTCACTTTTACCTTGCGACTCAACTGCTTCAGCTAATAACTGATAGGTTTCACCTCGAGCACCATATTCAAGGCTAGCGCGTAAATAACTTTCTGCCTTAGCCCATAACTGGTTAGCTTGCGCCATTCGTCCTAAAGTTAACAGTAACACTGCGTTATCAGAATGATCTGCAAGCCACTTTTCAGCTTTAGCTAGACGTTTCAGGCCATTAGCATCAGCAATCAAACCATATTGATATACAAGATCATCACTCCATTTTTTTGCTATGAAATGCTCAATCAACTCACCGACCTGAGTTAGTTCGCCTTGTTTAATCATTCCCAAAATATAGGGCATCAGAAGGTGCTCAGATTGTCGCTGTTTACTGGATGCTTGTTGCCAAACATCGCTCATTGTCTGCCAATCTTGCTTGGCTAAAGCAGAATTAAGCTGTCCCACCATTGCATCCTGCGTCAATTCCAACACAGCTGTTGAATCAAGCACATGGCGTTTACGTAAATCAGGTAACACACCTTGTACGCTTTGCCATTCATTCATGTCTAAATATAGCTCTTGTAATAACTGCAAGACATAAGGGTGTTTAGGTGCTATCTCTCGCAAATGTTGCAGTGTCGCTAAAGCACGCTCTTTTTGCCCTGCTGCCAACTGTAATTCTGCTTGTACAACACCTACAGCGACATCAGCACCTTCCGTTGATTCATGTGCTAATCGTAAATAATTATCTCTGCGCTCTGATGCACCCTGTTTCTGAGCTGAACGTGCCGCAGCTAAATAATGCAGTAAAGGCGTATCACTATTTGAAGCATGTCGAAGCAATATGCGCTCTGCTTCAGACCAACGACCCTCTTCTAATGTAATTAAACCTCGGGTCAAAGCTTGGCTCGCACGGCGGTGACGTTGCTTAGCATTCCAAAGCGCTACTCTACTAGGTGCTTGCCGTAAAAAGAACAAACTTCTTAAAGTAAAATATCCAGAGGCAAGTAATAGCAAAAATGCCACCACAAAAATGATTAGTGATGTTTCTAAGCTCCAAGCTCCGTATTGGAGTAATACAAAGCCTGGTTCAAAATCAGCTATCCAGATCACTCCTGCACCGAAAACTAATGCAAGCGTGATAATAATCAACGCTTTCATTGCTGAAATCCTCTCAACCAAGTCAGTGAACCAGAGATATCTGGTAGAGCAACTTCAATATCTTTGCCTTCTAATGTTGTTAATAAATCCAACATTGCATCACGCCTAGAACCAGTAAAGTACTGCTCCAACCATTGTGTCGATGAGCGTAAATTCTGTTTAAATACGGCAGAATTGCCATTTAGTAATGCTAATTGAGCAGCCTCCAATTTAAGTTGTAAGTTTTGGTATAAAAAGTAACGTTGCTCAGGTACTAACACTGCCGCGGTGCCATCTTGCTGATGCCTAATAACAACTAATGATTTCACTTCATGCCATGCTTGATCTAACACGCCTTGCCATGTTTCATCCGTTAAAGGTGCACTATCCTCACTGCTAACAGGAGCAGCATTCACTACTTGTAATTGATTAACTTGTTGTAAAGCACTATCAAGTTGCAAACTCATACCATTAATATCAACGTTATTAACGGAGGACAGTGATAGTAACTCATCGGCAATTAATGCCCTCAAAGGGTGTAGACGGTAGTCACTTAAAGATTCAATTCGTAGATCAGCCAGTGTAAGCGCGCCTTTTGCACCTTCAATATTCTTAGCTAATACTAACTGCTGATTGGCTACATTGAGCAAATAATTTAACTCAGAAATCGCCCAATAATATTCAACATCACCCTTAGTAAGCTGTTGCGTTTCGCTAAGAGCTGTCAATGAATCAGTAAGTGCTGTGTATTCATCTTTAAGCGTAGCCAATTGCTTCTGCACTTTCTGGTCTTGTAGTGCTAGTGACTTATCAAATCTTGACGTATCCACAACTGCAGGCTGCACATTAGTCACTTTTTGATCGATTTGACTGTTGACGACCTGCTGATGAGACCATAACCAATAGATACCAGCGGCTTGTAAGCTGATGACGATAAACAAAGCTACCCACACCATTTTCACCTGATTAATAGGCTCTTTTGTCACTTGTTGCCCATCTTCAACTACTTCTGACTGCTCTGTCTTTTTTTTCATCACTCAATATCCATTTTAGTCAATTGGTCAATCACCGCACTATCACTTGAAGTATTCGTGACCACCACATGTTCAAAACCTAGTGACGCGGCATAGTCTCTAATACGCTCGCTCATCACAAGCATCGGCTTATCAAAGAGTATTTTCAAGCTATCTTGTAACAATAAGCCAAGGTTTTTTACACCTTCAACACTGGTACAAACAATACTATTCGCCATTAATGCTTGTTCACACTGCATCACACTCGGCGAGGGCAATGCTCGTTCATATACTTCAATATAGCGCACTTCAGCGCCTCGCTGGGCCAAAGTATCAGCCAATAACTCTCGACCTCCTTTACCCCGAACAATCAGAACCTTTTTATCAGTCATATCTAATAGCTGCGGCATCATTAACAAGCCTTCACTACCAATTGAATGAGCGGGTTGAAGATCTACTCGCAAGCCATGTGAGCGCATACTCTCGGCAGACCCCTTTCCTACACTGACTAATAACGTAGAACCTGAGACTGATGGAGTAACGCGATCTCCAAAGTAGTTCACTGCATTTCGACTCACAAAAATAATCACATCATACTGTGTTAAATCGACTTCATTATCAGCTTCGAATTCAAGCGGAACTACTTCAATAGTCGGAAAAGCAATCGCATCGCCACCCGCATCAACAATTAATTCTTTCAGTTTTTGCGCCTGTTCTTCAGGCCGGGTAACTAAAACATTCCAACCTTGTAGAGCAGCACTATTTTCCATATACATCCGCTAAGATTTTATCCGCTCCTTGTGATAATAAATCTTCTGCTAAAGCGATCCCTAGTGCCTCGGCTTCAGCTGCTGGCCCCGACACTTCGGCACGTAACATCTCAGTGCCATCTGGACGCCCCACCAAGCCTCGCAACCATATTTGACCTTGCTCAAGTAAGGCATAACCCGCAATAGGCACTTGGCAACCACCCGCTAGCCGCTTATTTAAAGCACGCTCCGCTTGAATCACTATCGACGTATCAGGACAAGCTAGAGGTGCAATTAGGGCATTAATTTCATCGTCATCGATGCGAGTTTCAATACCGACAGCACCTTGACCTATAGCAGGCAAACTTTCTTCCGGCGATAAAGGCCTGCGAATTCTGTCGTCAAAGCCCAGTCGCTTTAATCCTGCTGCCGCCAAAATAATCGCATCATAATCACCTGCATCCAATTTAGCTAAACGGGTATTAACATTGCCCCTTAGAGATAACACTTCAAGATCAGGGCGATCAGTTCGTAACTGACATTCTCGACGCAAGCTTGAGGTGCCGACTTTAGCGCCCTCAGGTAGCTCGTCTAATGAAGCATAGTTGTTTGATACAAATGCATCACGGGCATCACCACGTTCACACACCACCGGCAGGTGTAAACCGTCAGGAAATTCAACAGGCACATCTTTCATTGAATGCACTGCAATATCGGCATCACCAGCCAGCATTCCCGCTTCTAATTCTTTAACAAATAAACCTTTACCGCCGACCTTAGCTAATGGCACATCTAAAATCTTATCGCCCTGCGTACGCATTTTGACTAATTCAACGTGTAAGTCAGGGTGTAGCTTCATCAGTTCGTCACGCACATATTCTGCTTGCCACAAAGCTAATGGGCTGTGGCGTGTCGCGATTTTTACAATTCTATTGGTCATTTTTAATCTTTATATA
>CALCCU010000134.1 GCA_937900515.1 uncultured Gammaproteobacteria bacterium
AATGATTGATCTATTGCGCCATGGAGAAGTAGTAGGCGAAAAAAAACTGCTTGGCATTACTGACTCACCATTATCGTTCTCTGGTTGGCAACGTATGTCTT
The DNA here is from genome assembly GCA_937900515.1 of uncultured Gammaproteobacteria bacterium. Lineage (GTDB taxonomy): Bacteria > Pseudomonadota > Gammaproteobacteria > Nitrosococcales > Methylophagaceae. The sequence goes on from CALCCU010000134.1 coordinate 102, forward strand.
CCCACACACAAACCAATAATCCCCTATGGCAAAAAATAATTACTTCAGACTTACAACGCTGCCGCTGTTTTGCTGAGCACCTTGCCGAAAAGCATTCTAGTCAACTTGAAATAACCCCTCAATTCCGAGAATTGAATTTTGGTGACTGGGATGGAGAGTTACTGGACGACTTATACAATGGAATTTCAGCTAATCAGCTGAGTCAGTTTATTCAATCACCATCAACGATTACTCCCCCTAATGGTGAAACCTACGCCATCTTTAAAAAGAGAGTACTAACTGCATGGCAGCAGTTAATGAGTGAATTAATGTCAGGAGAAAATGAGCATTATTTATTGATTACACACGGTGGCGTAATAAAAACAATCCTCGCAGATATTCTAGGAATAACCGAAAATCATTTACTCAATATCGAGGTCCCTTATGCCTGCTTAAGTCGAGTGACATATTATCAGGGATGCACACCCAACCTCACTTTTCATAATGGTCAACTTAAACCATAAAGCGACCTAAAGACAGCTATTTTTAGGTCGCTATTTTTACTATGGTTGGTACGACAAAGTCACTAAGACGGTACGATCAAGACTATTGTAATTACTAACAGTCTCGTATTCCTTATCGAATACATTTGATAATTTTGCTTGTAATGACCAGTCATTTGCTAATTGGTAGGCCACACGTAAATCCAGTAAACCATAACCACCTAAACGGTTGCTATTCGCAGCATCATCATAACTCGAGCCACGTAGTTGCCAACTCGCCCCAGCAGAAAAATCACCCCATTGCTTATCAACTAAAAGGTTAGCTAAACGTTGAGCACGTCTTGGTAATAAATTTCCTGTTTGTTCATCTTCAGGTTTTAAAAATGAAGCATTGGCAGATACATCAACGCCAACGAGCCTAGTTGCAACATCAAATTCTATCCCCTTGATGTGTGCTTGATTGACATTTTCAGTGGTAGGAAAGACATACAATAGTAAATCTCGTACTTCTGTTTTATAGGCTTGTACGGCCCAACTACCCCAGACAGGCTCAGCTGATAAGCCAAGACCGTAGGTTTTTGACTTTTCAGGATTAAGATCAGGGTTTCCAACAAAAAAAGTTGTACTTGGCCAGTACAACTGGTTAAAGGTAGGAGCTTTAAATGCAGTACCAATATTTGCCGTTACCATGAGTGAATCGTTTAATTGATAACCCCATTCAGCCGTGCCAGTATTGTATGAGTCATACGCTTCATTGTCATCATGCCGAGCACTGATAAGCCATGAATGTTTATCTACTCTTGCAGACCAACTTACAAATGCAGCTTTATTGTATCGTGACGACTCTGAATACTCTGTCGAGCTCACTACAGTATCAACATCATAATCAAAGCCGATGTTGATCGTATGATTATCAGACACAGTGAACTTATTACTGATGTTAGCGAAGCGGTGACGAGTATTGAATGTGCCATTCGCTAAGCCGTTAACATAATCATCCGCTTGATCTCTTGACTCACTTAACTGAATTGATGCAAGCCAAGATTGAGTTAATTGAATTTCAGAATTAATGCCTAACACCTGTTGCACAGATTTTGAATTAAAATCATCCGTCAAACTAAAACCATCATACTCACTG
>CALCCU010000135.1 GCA_937900515.1 uncultured Gammaproteobacteria bacterium
CATGCATGGGAAGACGAATTTAATACAACCACTCGTGAGTCCGGAGACCGGCCTAGTATTTCTCGACCATATCGCGGAGGGCTTTATAGGATAGATTTTTCATATAGTCTATTAACCTCTGCATGGTTTTTTTAATAGTATGATCCCGGGCGGGAATTATGCTTTACTTAAGGTTTACCATGTCACCTCAATTTAAATTACTCCCCATTGCAATTATAACAATGGCTGCAATACCTACCGTTGCATCTGCATCTGCATCTGCATCATCTGAATTAGAAAAGGTAGTCGTAACATCATCACGTTTAGAATCAACTGATTTATTAGCGGCCAATATTACAGTCTTAGACTCACTTGATATTACAAATAGCCCTGCAAATACACTCCCCGAATTATTAGCTCAGCAAGTAGGTATCAATACCACAAGCACTTCAGGTCATAGTGACAAAGCATCAGTAGGTATTAGAACCAGTGGTTCAACAGCGACTCAAAATACATTAGTTTTATTAGATGGTAGAAGATTAAATGATATTGATCTCTCATCTGTTAACTTTGCTGCAATTCCAATTGAAAACATTGAGCGTATAGAAATTGTAAGAGGCAGTGGCTCGGTATTATATGGTGATGGCGCGACTGGCGGTATCATTAACATCATCACAAAAAGCCCCAATGATTCACAGCCAGCCGTTCTTGTTAAAACAACGTTCGGTTCATACAATCATAAACAAATGAATGGCTCAGCAAACTATGCAACTGATGAGTTTGGTATCACAGCTAATATTAACAGTCTAACAAGTGACGGTTACCGTGAGCACAACGATTTTGACCTTGATAGCGGTCAACTTGACTTACGTGTGCCAACAAAATCAGGTGAAATTTACTTTAAGTTAGGCGGCTATAAGCAGAAACAACAATTACCGGGCAATAGAGAAGTCAATTTAGCGGCGAGTATAAATCAATTCGAATCAGACCCTAAAGGTGCTAGTACACCGAATGACTGGGCCTATGAAGACACTATTTTTTCAACATTAGGTTACAGTCATAGCTTTAATTCAACAGACTCATTCATCATTGACACAAGTATCCGTCAAAAAGAACAAACATCTCAATTTTTCACCTCTTTCAACAGTACATATACAGCGACTGACTTAGATACTTGGTCAATTACTCCACGCTTTAACTTCCGTCGCAATCTTTTTTCTTTACCCGCTGATTGGACGCTCGGTTCTGATATCTATCATTATGATTACACATCAAATCGATCAGATTTGGAACAAAATGAAAACGACCCGATTCATAAGCTTGATGTCAAACAAAAAAGTATTGCTCTATACGCACAAGGAGTTGTGCAGTTAAGCTCACAAACCTCAATGATATTAGGTTGGAGAAGACAGCGAGTTGAACAATCAGCAAGTGATATATTTAATTCATCGGCTCCTGGTGCAGGTTTTGGGTCAGAAGCGCCAGATTTTGATCAAACTGATTACGAAAACAGCTATGAAATGGGCTTTAAGCACGCATTCACAGATAACTGGGACATTTATGCTCGCCTAGGACGAAGTGTACGTTTTGGAACAGTCGATGAGTTATTTGAACTCAATGATTCATTTCAACAAGTTTTTTCACCACTCGATCCTCAAACATCTAATGATCGTGAAATTGGCGTCGCTTTCCATAATTCCACTTTCGAGTCAGCGATTAGTTATTTTGAACAAGATATTACTAATGAGATAAGGTTCAATGCAGCGACCTTTCAAAACGTAAACCTAGATGATACTAAACATAAAGGCGTTGAATTATCTGCTTCAAAAGCGTTTTCTTTCGTGAACTTGAGTGCTAACTATACTTACCTTAATGCTAAGTTCTCTGATGGCGTAAATAATGGCAAATACCTGACTTTAATTCCTAAAGATACCTTTAATATTACAGCTGAAAGTGAACTTCCTTATAATGTTCTTCTCGCTGTAAATCTAAATTATGTAAATGAAGCATTCATGTCTAATGATTCATCAAATTCATTTGGTATAAAAATACCTTCTTACAAGACTGTCAATTTAAAATTAAAGAAACAAATAAATAATCCGGAACTAGCGCTTCAAGTTAATAACCTATTTGATGAAAAATACTATAACTATGCCGTAAATAGTACATCTACAGCAGGAAGATATAATGTCTATTCATTACCTGAACGAACTGCTTACGTATCGTTATCTTATGCATTTAAGTAGTTAACTGCTATCTCACTAAAAAGGCGCCTATAATCAGGCGCCTTTTTTCTATTCGCTATAGGTAAAATAACACTTATGCTCACTACAACTCTAATGA
>CALCCU010000136.1 GCA_937900515.1 uncultured Gammaproteobacteria bacterium
TGATATGCCGTCATTTCTTTTTCTTTTTCATTCATAACCATTGAACGACGTTCAGAGCCCATCATGATTTTATCTTTAGCTTTTTCCATGTCTTCCATTGAGACAAGTCGTTTATTAGCTCGGGCAGCAAATAGTGCAGCCTCATTAACTAAATTCGCCAAATCAGCACCTGAAAAACCAGGTGTGCCTCGAGCAATTAAGCTTGCAACTACATCATCTGCTGCAGGTACTTTATTGAGGTGAACCTTAAGAATCGCTTCACGACCGCGAATATCAGGTAGTGGCACAACAACTTGTCTATCGAAACGTCCTGGTCGTAATAAAGCTGGGTCAAGCACGTCAGGTCGGTTAGTAGCCGCAATAACAATTACACCTTCATTACCTTCAAAACCATCCATTTCAACCAATAACTGGTTTAACGTTTGCTCACGTTCATCATTACCGCCCCCCATGCCAGCGCCACGGTGACGACCAACAGCATCGATTTCATCGATGAATATAATGCATGGAGCATGTTTTTTCGCTTGTTCAAACATATCACGTACACGTGATGCACCCACACCCACAAACATTTCTACAAAATCAGAACCAGAAATAGTAAAGAATGGGACTTTCGCTTCACCAGCAATAGCTTTTGCTAATAATGTTTTACCGGTACCAGGCGAGCCCGCCATCAAAATACCACGAGGAATACGTCCTCCTAGTTTTTGGAACTTACTCGGGTCTTTCAAAAAATCAACTAACTCTGAGACTTCTTCTTTAGCTTCTTCAACACCAGCAACATCTTTAAATGTAACTTTCACTTGGTCTTCATTAAGCATTTTCGCTTTGCTTTTACCAAATGACATTGGATTTTTACCACCGCCACCGCCTTGCATCTGACGCATGAAGAAAATCCATACACCAATCAACAACAACATTGGGAACCAAGAGATAAAGATCTGCATCAATAGACCTGTCTGCTCAGCTGGTTTTGCTTGAATATTTACACCGTTATTAAGTAAATCACCCATCAAGCCAGGATCATAATCTGGACTGTAAGTAGTAAATTCACTATTGTCAGTTAATGTGCCCGTAATAGTACGGCCTTGAATATCAACTTTAGCTACAGAGCCGCTTTTAACGTTTGAAATAAACGTTGAGTAATCAATCTCGCCTTGTTTAGCTTTTTGAGGACCGAAATTATTAAACACCGACATCAGTACCATGGCAACAATTACCCATAAAACGATGTTTTTCATCATATCATTCACTTTACTGTTACTCCTAAGTAACTAATTTCTATTTTAGGCCACGACCTAATAAATATACTTCTCGGCTTCGAGGTCTAGAAGCATCAGGTTTACGCGTAATTACCTTTTTAAAGCCATCTCGCATCGCTTTCATATACTGTTCAAAGCCTTCACCTTGGAAGACTTTGACCAAGAAACAACCATCTTGACCCAAGTTTGTCAGTGCAAAATCTAGTGCTAATTCGACTAGATACATACTACTTGGCTGATCAATTGAACTTACCCCTGTCATATTGGGGGCCATATCTGATAATACAAGGTCTATCTGTTGACCATTTAATACTTCATTGAGTTCATCTAATACTGAATCTTCTCTGAAATCACCTTCAATGAAGTGTACACCGGTCAATGGTGTCATCGGTAAAATGTCTAATGCAACGACTTTTCCTGTTTCATTCATTTTACGTAATGCATAATCAGACCAACCACCAGGAGCTGAACCTAAATCGACTACAGCCATGCCTGGGCGAATTAATTTATCTTTTTTATCAATTTCTTCAAGTTTGAAGGTTGCACGTGAACGGTAACCAGCTTTTTGGGCCATTTTCACATAATGGTCATCAAAGTGCTCTTGTAACCAGTCGTTGCTTGATTTACTTCTAGCCATGTTTATGATTCAACTTTGTCAGAACTGAGCACTAAAGTTAAGCCCAATAAACTAATAAACAAATAAAGGTTTTTACTAAGAGTGTGAAGCAAAGTGAACCTTTCGATCAAGTTTCCATCATGATGCATTTGCTCTTTAACCAAGGCAACTTCAGGCTGCAAATAAGCAACAAACACAATCGTTGAAGTAAACATAAACATTAAAACCCAGAAGCGCCATGAAGAAATTACACGCTTGCCATGAGAAACCAGTTTACTGATCACCAACACTGAGCCAGCACCTAGGCCAAGATAATTGACGGCTGAAAATAGTTTACCCGCATAATTGCCAGCTAATGTCACATCACCTAAAGTAGCAAATGCCATTGGTACAGCAAGGTAACCAATGGCACATAAACTCCCCACCCAAAGGGTGAGTAATAGTCGTTCAGAAGCCAAATTAGCCTTCATACCTAATAGCTACGATTTCATATTCAATTGCACCACTCGGCGCTTTCACTGTTGCTATATCGTCAACTTCTTTACCAATAAGAGCGCGGGCAATAGGCGACGAAATTGCAATTCGGTTTTTCTTAATATCAGATTCATAATCACCTACAAGCTGGTAAGTGACTTCATCGTCATTATCGATATTGAGCAAATCAACCGTTACGCCAAATACAACACGACCATCTTGTGGCAGTGCAGTTGGATCAATTATTTGAGCATTAGATAACACACCTTCAAGCTCCTGAATACGGCCTTCAATGAAGCTCTGTTGTTCTTTCGCAGCATGGTATTCTGCATTTTCTTTTAAATCACCATGAGCGCGTGCTTCAGAAATTGCTGCAACCACTTCTGGTCTCGCTGTAAATTTTAAATGTTGTAACTCATCTTTAAGATCATCAGATCCATTTAATGTAATTGGCACTGCCATTAGTTTAATTCTCCATGTAATGACTGTAAGCAATTTACCGTATCATTATCTTTGCTACTTAATGCTTGGCAAGTCGCACGTGCGGCAGCCAATGTAGTTGTGTAGTTAACTTGATGTTGTAAAGCAGCACGACGAATTTCAGTCGAATCAGCCACTGATTGACGACCCTCAGTAGTATTCACAATCAAATTAATTTCATCATTTTTGATCATATCAACAATATGAGGCTGACCTTCAGCCACTTTATTAACTTGACCACACACAATACCAGCATCCTCTAAGACCTTCTGAGTACCGCGTGTTGCTAATAGTTCAAAACCTAAACTAGTTAAATCTTTCGCAACATCAGTGATAGCGGCCTTATCAACACCACGAACACTAATAAATGCTTTACCTCCAGTCGGTAAAACAACACTTGCAGCTAGTTGAGATTTAGCAAAAGCTTCACCAAAACTACGGCCCACGCCCATTACTTCACCTGTAGATTTCATTTCAGGACCAAGAATTGGATCAACACCTTGGAACTTGATGAATGGGAAAACAGCTTCTTTGACTGAATAATACTCAGGAATTACTTCTTCTGTTACACCCTGTTCAGCTAAGCTAAGGCCAGCCATACAACGAGCGGCCACTTTTGCTAACGGCACTCCAATCGCTTTAGAGACATAAGGCACTGTACGTGATGCACGTGGATTAACTTCTAATAAGTAAATATTATCGCCTTGGATAGCAAACTGTGTATTCATTAAACCAACTACGCCTAGCTCTAGTGCCATTTGACGTACTTGCTCACGCATCCGATCTTTGATTTCTTCATTTAAGCTATATGTAGGCAGTGCACACGCAGAGTCACCAGAGTGAACACCCGCTTGTTCAATATGCTCCATAATGCCGCCGATAACCACGTCTTTACCATCACAAATTGCATCAACATCGACTTCAATGGCATCGTCAAGGAAACGGTCAAGCAATACAGGAGAATCGTTAGAAACCATAATTGCTGTTTTCATATAACGATTTAATTCTTCTTCGTTATAGACAATTTCCATACCACGACCACCTAGTACGTAGGATGGACGTACAACAAGCGGGTAACCAATTTCAGCGGCTTGTGCTGCAGCCGAGTCTGCTGAGAAAGCAAGACGATTAGGCGGTTGCAATAAGTTTAGCTTCTCAACCATTTGTTGGAAGCGTTCACGATCTTCAGCATGGTCAATCGCATCAGGTGAAGTACCAATAATCGGCACACCATTCGCTTCAAGTGCACGAGCTAATTTTAATGGTGTTTGACCACCATATTGAACAATCACGCCTTTTGGTTTTTCTAAAGCAACAATCTCAAGCACATCTTCAAGTGTTAATGACTCAAAATATAAGCGATCAGACGTGTCATAATCAGTTGAAACTGTTTCAGGGTTACAGTTAACCATGATTGTTTCAAAGCCATCTTCTCGTAATGCTAAGGCAGCGTGAACACAACAATAATCAAACTCAATACCTTGACCAATTCGGTTTGGACCACCACCTAAAATCATGATTTTGTCACGATCTGTTGGGTTAGCTTCACACTCTTGGTCATAGGTTGAGTACATATAAGCTGTATCACTTGAAAACTCAGCAGCACAGGTATCAACGCGCTTATAAACTGGGCGAATATTTAAGTTATGTCTATGCTCTCGTACTTGTTTTTCTGTTTTCTGCAGTAACTTAGCCATGCGTGAATCAGAGAAACCTTTACGTTTCAAACCACGCATTTTTGCTTCATCAATAGAGGCTAATGAGGTTTCTTTTAACTCATTCTCAATATCGATAATTTCTTTAACTTGAATCAAGAACCATGGATCAATCTTAGTCAACTGTTGAATTTCGTCATAGCTGAAGCCATAACGGAATGCATCAGCAACATACCAAAGACGCTCCGAACCTGGTAATCGTAGTTCACGACGTAAGGTATCAGCTACATCATCAGCAGTTAAATCCGTAATTTCAGTCAAACCATCACGATCAATTTCTAAACCACGTAATGACTTTTGTAATGATTCTTGGAAGCTACGACCAATCGCCATCACTTCACCCACAGACTTCATTTGCGTACTTAAACGGTTGTCTGCTTGTGGGAACTTTTCAAATGTGAAGCGCGGTACTTTAGTTACGACATAATCAATGGTCGGCTCAAATGAAGCTGGCGTAGCACCACCAGTGATTTCATTTTGTAATTCATCAAGGGTATAACCTACAGCTAATTTTGCTGCAACTTTAGCAATTGGGAAGCCAGTTGCTTTTGATGCTAATGCTGAAGAACGCGATACACGTGGGTTCATTTCAATAATAATCAAACGGCCCGTTTCAGGGTGCACGGCAAACTGAACATTAGAACCGCCGGTATCAACACCTATTTCTCGTAATACTTCTAACGAAGCATTACGCATAATTTGATATTCTTTATCCGTTAATGTTTGTGCTGGAGCAACAGTGATTGAATCACCAGTATGTACGCCCATTGGATCAAAGTTTTCAATTGAACAGATAATAATGCAGTTATCTTTACGATCACGCACCACTTCCATTTCATACTCTTTCCAACCGATGATAGACTCATCAAGCAATAACTCAGAAGTTGGGCTCATGTATAAGCCACGCTGGCAGATTTCAATAAAGTCTTCTTTATTGTATGCGATACCACCGCCACTACCGCCCATTGTGAATGAAGGGCGAATAATGGTTGGATAACCCAACTCTTTTTGTGCTTCTAAAGCTTCTTCTAGCGTATGTGCAATAGCTGACCTTGGCATATCTAAGCCAATTTTAGTCATTGCTGCACGGAATAAATCACGATCTTCTGCTTTATTAATTGCTGCGCTATCAGCACCGATCATATCGACGCCAAACTTTTCTAGAATGCCATTTTTTTCTAAATCAAGAGCACAGTTTAGGGCTGTCTGACCACCCATTGTAGGCAGAATAGCATCAGGACGTTCTTTTTCGATGACTTTGCTAACAGCTTGCCATGTAACGGGCTCGATGTAAGTTGCATCAGCCATATTAGGATCAGTCATTATCGTCGCAGGATTAGAGTTTACTAGAATAACTCTATAGCCCTCTTCACGTAATGCTTTACATGCTTGAGCACCAGAATAATCGAACTCACAGGCCTGACCAATTACAATTGGACCAGCACCAAGAATAAGAATGCTTTTAATATCAGTACGTTTTGCCATCGTAGATTACTTACCTGTCGCTGTTTCAAGTAGATCGATGAAATGATCAAATAAAGGTGCTGCATCTTGTGGCCCTGGACTCGCTTCTGGGTGTCCTTGGAAACTAAATGCAGGCTTGCTTGTATGATGAATGCCTTGTAGCGAGCCATCAAACAATGAAATATGTGTTGATTTTAATGTATCAGGAAGCGAAGTTTCATCAACAGCAAAACCATGGTTTTGGCTGGTAATCATCACCAAGCCAGCCGTCATTTCTTGCACTGGATGGTTAGCTCCATGATGACCGAATTTCATTTTCACTGTTTTCGCACCACACGCTAACGCTAGTAACTGGTGACCTAAACAAATACCAAAAATCGGCAGGTTCGTTTCTAACAATTTTTGAATAGCTTCAATCGCATAAGTACATGGTTCAGGGTCACCTGGACCATTTGATAAAAACACACCATCAGGATTTAACGCTAACACATCTTCAGCTGAAGTTTGAGCAGGTACAACCGTTAACTTACAACCACGTTCAACCAACATTCTTAAGATGTTACTCTTTGCACCAAAATCATAGGCAACAACATGGAACCGTTCAGGAACAGCTTTGCTTTCTCCTGATAAATGCCAGCATGACTTCTCCCATTGGTAGGATTCTTTAGTTGTGACAACTTTCGCAAGGTCCATACCTTTAAGGCCATCAAAGCCTTTAGCTGCTGCTATTGCTGCATCAACATCAATATTCTCACCAGCAACGATACAGCCTTTCATAGCACCTTTGTCACGTAGACGTCGTGTCAATGCGCGAGTATCAATTCCAGCGAGACCTACTACATTATGGCGTTCTAGGTAAGAATCTAATGCTTCCTCACCACGCCAGTTGCTCACAACAGGCGATAGATCACGGATAATTAATCCGCTAGCAACAATATTAGCCGACTCTTCATCTTCGACATTCACACCCACATTACCTATGTGCGGGTAAGTTAGCGTCACAATTTGACGGCAGTATGAAGGATCGGTCAGGATTTCCTGATAGCCAGTCATTGACGTATTAAACACGACCTCTCCAACTGACTGCCCAATGGCACCAATTGATTCACCGTGATAGACCGTACCATCTTCAAGAGCGAGTAAAGCGCTTGTTCGCAAGGGAAACCTCCACCAGAAAAAATTAATAGAGAGAACCAGACATTCTCTCCAGACAAAATCCTTCCAATTTTATCGTAAAGCTATGGGGTTAGTCTATGTGAAAATCATAATTATTAGTTATGAACATCAGCATATGTGACCAATAGCCTAGTTTCTATATAGATCTGGGCGTCTGTGACTCAATAAAGGCATATTAGTTCTGACACGTTCTAAGTACTCCATATCGATCGCAGCTGATACGAGTTCGGCTCGTTCAGATGAACAACAAATCACACTACCCCAAGGATCAATAATGACACTGCTACCATAAGAAATACGCCCTTCATGGTGCTCCCCCCATTGATTAGGGGCTATAATATAAACTTGGTTTTCGATTGCTCTGGCAGTCAATAATTGCAACCAATGATGTTTCCCCGTATACAAGAAGAATGCAGCTGGTACAAAAATAATCTCGGCACCTAATGCTGTTAAATGTCTAAATAGTTCTGGGAAGCGTAAATCATAACAAATCGTTAACCCAATTTTTCCAAGCTCATGATCGACAACAACAGGGGTATCGCCAGCTTTAATACCGTCAGACTCGTTATAGCCTAGAGCTGGCGCATCGCACATGTGAATTTTACGATAGGTGCCATTGAGTTCGCCCTGTCGATTAATCAGCACCGAGGTGTTGTATAATCTCTGTTCATCATCAGGAATGGTTTCATACATACTTCCTAACAAAATAGATAAATCATATTTAGTCGCATATTCACGGAAAGTTTCAACTATCTGGCCATCCATGCTTTGAGCAACACGATGCTTAGCATCATGGTCTTGGCCGACATATAAGAACGTTTCAGGAAAAGCGACTAAATCAATTCCTTGCTCGGATGCTTCTTGCAGTTTTGATAATGCAAACGCCAAATTTTCTTCAAGGTTATCTGAAGAAGTCATTTGCACTACACCAATCTTCTTTTTCATATCCGGCACGCTCTAATTAACAAACAAATCCATCGCTACTAATATTTAGTCAAAATAGTAACCCAGTTCTGTGAATAAAATCTAATCAGGTAGCAGACAATCAGCTTGAATGGCGTTACTATTCCCTAATATTTGTATGTTTAAGGAATTTTTGTGAGTTATTCAGCGCCAATTAGTGGCTTTCCAAATCAACGCCCTCGTCGACTTAGGAAAAATACATTTTCAAGAAATCTCGTCCGTGAAAACAGTATTTCTGTAAATGATTTAATCTACCCATGCTTTGTTCTTGAAGGAACAAATCAAAGAGAAGCCGTTGCTTCTATGCCTGGTGTTGAGCGCTTAAGTATCGATCTACTTCTAAAAGAAGCGGAATATGTTCATAAACTGGGAATACCTGCGATGGCATTATTTCCTGTTACTCCTCTTGATGCAAAATCAGATGATGCACACGAAGCTTATAACCCAGAAGGCCTCGCCCAACGAGCAGTTCGAGCATTAAAGCAAGAGTTTCCTGAATTAGGAATTATGACTGATGTTGCCTTGGACCCTTTCACCACTCATGGGCAAGATGGTTTAATTGATGAAACCGGCTATATTATCAATGATGAAACCGTTGCAGTATTAGTCAAACAAGCGCTCTCTCATGCTGACGCTGGTGCCGATATGGTTGCTCCATCAGACATGATGGATGGACGTATTGGTGCAGTTCGTGAAGCCCTAGAAGAAGCTGGGCATATACATACACAAATTATGGCCTACTCAGCAAAATATGCATCAAGCTTTTATGGGCCATTTCGAGATGCGGTGGGCTCAGCTGCTAGCTTAGGCTCAGCAAATAAATACAGTTATCAAATGGACCCTGCCAATAGCGACGAAGCCTTGCATGAAGTTGCACTCGACATTCATGAAGGTGCAGACATGGTGATGGTTAAACCAGGCATGCCTTATTTAGACATCTTACACCGAGTTAAAGATACCTTTCAAAAACCGACGTTTGTTTACCAAGTCAGTGGTGAATACGCCATGTTACAGGCTGCAATTCAAAACGGTTGGTTAGAAAAAGACGCCATTATTATGGAAAGCATGATCGCCTTTAAACGAGCTGGTGCCGATGGAATTTTGACCTATTTCGCTAAAGATGTAGCTGAATTATTGGCAAAACAAAAATGACCGATCATTACGCGGTTATCGGCAATCCAATCAGTCACAGTAAGTCACCTTTGATTCATACTGAATTTGCTAAACAAACTAATCAAGACATCGATTATATTGCGAAAGAAGTCCCACTTGATAATTTCACTGGCAGTTTAAAACAACTACAAGCAGACGGTTTTAAAGGCATTAACATCACCGTGCCCTTTAAAGAGCAAGCATGGCAACAAGTAAGTAATAAAAGCCCACATGCTGAACGTGCTGGCGCAATCAATACTCTCGTATTTAACGATGATGGTACCTATTACGGTGATAACACCGATGGTATTGGACTCTGTCGTGACTTAACCGACAATAATCAGGTCGAGTTAACAGGTAAACGTTTATTATTGTTAGGCGCTGGTGGAGCCGCGCGTGGTGTTATTGAACCTTTATTAAGTTATAAACCGTCACAACTTGTGATTGCTAACCGTACTGCTAGTAAAGCGCATGATCTTGCCGTTCTATTTGCAGAGTTTGGCTCTATTGAAGGTACAGGCTTTGATCAAATAACAGGGAAATTTGATGTCATCATCAATGCGACTTCAGCAAGTTTGCATGGTGAAGTTCCACCGTTACCCAATGATATTTTGAATATCAATGCCAGTTGTTATGACATGATGTATAGCAATACTGACACTGCATTTATCGTCTGGGCAAAACAACATGGTGCAGCTAAGGCCATTGATGGTTTAGGCATGTTAATCGAACAAGCGGCAGAAGCGTTCCGAATATGGCGTAAAATAAAGCCAGAGACACAAAAAGTCATCCAAACTATTAGAAATTAGCCCCAGATAGGTCTTAGTAAAGAAGCACAACTCAAACAAGCTCTTTGTTTTTGCCAATCAAGCTTATGCAAGCTATGCTAAGCACATTAAATAAATGGAACTAGAGTATGACTACTAATGAAGTATGGGGAATTATGATTATTGCAGTAGCTCTCGCCGCTGTTATAGGTTTTGTTTTAGGTCGACGAAAAGCACCTGGCGGTAAGGCAGAAGTTAAAAATCTAATCGAAGAATACGAGTACAAACTCAGTCAGCAACAAACTGAGTTAGAAAGCTATAAATCTCAAGTCCACGATCATTACGATCAAACCGCTACGATCTTCAAAGATATGGCTGGCTCTTATAAAAAGATGTTCGATCACTTATCTGTTGCAAATGAACAGCTTGGAAATTTATCTGAACAGCGTGTTTTACCTGACCGTGCAGGCGCCTTACTCGACGGTTCTGATACAGAGTTATCTGGAGACTCAAATTATATAAATCCAAATCAGAAAGGTGATGAGGACGCTTTAACCCGATAGGCTGATACTTAAACAGCTAATGAGAATAATTGAAAAGCTTAAGAGCATAGCTCGCCACATCACAACAGAAATCTATGCTTTAGCTTATGCTATAAAAGACGACAAAACGACATGGTACGCCAAGGTGCTTGTCATCTGCATCATAGCTTATGCTCTCAGTCCCATTGATCTAATTCCAGATTTTATCCCCGTAATTGGCTACATAGATGACTTGATTCTATTGCCTCTCGCAATTCTATTTGCAGTTAAACTGATTCCCGCTGAGCTTATGGTTGAATCCAGAC
>CALCCU010000137.1 GCA_937900515.1 uncultured Gammaproteobacteria bacterium
CCAATCGTAAAACATGTGAACATGTCCAAAAATGTTATTTTGTGTAAATGTACACAAGTAAACAACAACATGTCAACATGTATTCATGTTTAAATTTACACAAGCAAATTCAGAGGGAAAATCAATATGAAAAGTATTAGATTAAAAACACACGAAGAAGAGCTACTACGAAGAAAAAGCATCGAAATTAATAAGGTACTAATAAACTCAAATCGTAGGCCGATGACAGAAAGCGAGCTACTGCACGAAGTCATCACAGAGGCATTAATGAGAACCGAAGCCGGAACAAAAGGGCGGATTGTTGTGCTATAAAAGTTCGGAAGTCCGAACTAAAGTACGGGTGTCACAGGAACCCGTACGTTGAAGAAACGAAAAGCTGGAAAAGACGAAAGGCTTTATTTGTCTTTATGAGTGAGCCAGATATCAGAAAATAAGTCTGAAAAAGCAAAAGAGATATCGAGCTTTATTGTTTTCTGGAGGCTTTGCACTGACCAGAACAAACGCCGTTAATTATCCTAGAAACGATTTGTTATAAATCACCATTGAACCAATCGTGTATCGCTCCGCGATGTTGCCATGACTTATTTTATATAAAAACGAACATCGTATAACGCGGATTCATGTTAAAAAGCCCATTAGCTGGGGCTTTTTATGGGCTTAGTAACATAATCATGTTCATTATACGAAGTTCTAGACATGAACAAGTGACGGAAGATCAAACAGTTCAGATCGACTCAACCGCCCGCAGTCGCTACCGCTCTCTGCGGTGCGCGTGAGTCGAATTGTATATAGGTTGAAAACCCTTGCGTATTAGTTAAACAGGCTAGATACTCGAGCTCTAATTTATAGCCGTTTTTGTCATAACAAACACATTCGAAATCATTAGAAATACAAGCAACAGGTGTATTTGTAACGGAAGGTTTAACCTGTCGTCTTGGTAAAACATGAGGCGTAAATTCTTCATTGGTCGCAAGTTGTTTAGTAGCTAATTCTGATTCAGTAGCAACAGAGGCAGAACCATAAGCACCAGTAAAGAAAACCATAGCTTTGGGTATCAGGAAAGAAAGAATTGCAAGAACTATTACAAGCCCTATCAAAGCACGTTTCACGAATTTAGGCATATGCGCTTTATGTGTATGAACAGTAGCGCTTTTATACTTAGTAAAATGCTGTTTTGGATATGTCCAAACGTGATTATCTTCTTTTAAAAGCTGATGCGTCTTATCTGTGTCCATCTGACCATCTTTGGCATAGATAGTCGCGTTCTGTGTGCCATACATACGAACTACATGGTAATGCCTACCCACAAGTCGACGTATATGAGAATGAAGTAACTTACCGTGTTGAGTGATAAGTATAATATCAAAGCCGCGATGCCGATGCGTTTCAAATTCTTGGATGTCAGCACGCCCGCTACGGCCCTGTCCATCAGGGCCAAATCTTTGTTGACATTCATCATATACAACGATTGAGCCATCAGGACAATCACGCCAATCGTCAGGAGCAGGAAGAACTCCATCAATATTAATGCCGTCAATATCTGCATATATAGCTCTTGGGGGTTTACCCTCTTCTACTAGCTTTTTATTTAGTTCAATATATTTATCTATAAGATCTATAGAATAAAGAGACTTACCAGAACCTGGCACACCAGTAATTAAAATTAACATTAAGTCGTTTTCCTTAATCCGAGAGCATTAGAGGCCGCAACGATTGATAAGCGTGTCAAGATTGCAGAACCGAGAATTGATAATGCGTCACCAACACCAGCCAACAATGTCCATTGGACAGCGGCTAATGGAAGACCATTTAGTGAAGATGCAGCACTTTCTAGCATGCTCTCAATAAGTGGATTCAAAGCCGTAAAGGTAACAAGTGATAAACCAGCACCAACAAGCAAAGTAGGAATTAATCCAGACATTGCCCATGCTAAAGCACCATATATAAAAGCAATCATCCTATTTTTATCCCCGCAACAATAAAGCCAGCACCGACAAGCGTTAAGAACAACAAGATAGGTTTAAAGACTGTTGATACAGCGTTACATTCGTTTGTGTAGTCTTTAGTTATTGTTTGACCATTGAAATTAGTTGTAACAGGCGCAGGGCATGAACCAGCACCGAGACCGCTCGACCATTCAACTTCCAGACTTGCAATGTCGATATCTTCTGACGGCATCTCTGGATGGTCGGGTTCTGGTGAACCATCCATGATCCAGTTTGCTAAATCACAGACAATACCCGCCCAGTTACAGAAAGCGGGTTGTTCAGTTTCGACCGCCGTTTCTGATGTAGTCGTTGTGCTACCGTCAGGATTATTGACAATTGATGTGTTTGTGACTGTATTAGTCGTCGTGTTAGTAGTTGTATTGTTATTGACATCACCATAGTTATTGGTATACCACGTGTTAATTTCATCTTTAACCTGTTGATATTCAGGTGTAGGTATGGGTTGTGCAGAAGGTGAGTCACTATCGAAAACAACATCGCCCCAAGCGATTTGAGGTGCTACCTCAGACATAAATTTATCATCTGTAATAGGCTGTGGTACGGGTTCATCGGTAGGTGAAGGGAGAGTGTCCCCAACTGACGGAGTTACTGTGGGTCTGAAGTTGTAGCCGCGATTTTGCCAATAAGTATTACCGGCATACTCATATG
>CALCCU010000138.1 GCA_937900515.1 uncultured Gammaproteobacteria bacterium
CAGTTCGATAGATACCGATCTTAAATCCTTTCATTGCTAATGCGACCTTCATTCGTCGTCTGCCGTAAGTAGAGCCGGTTTCAATGGCGACCTCTTTGATGGCAGTCATTATCATTGCATCTTCAGTCTTAATGGGGTTTTGACGAACTTGAGCGTAATAGGTACTTTCACTTAGCTGGAGCAGTGAACACAGTTCATGAACCGAATAATCTGGGTTAGCCTTCTTCATATCGACAATCAGTTTAGACTGCTGTTTTCTCGGGCGAAGAAGGCGGCAGCCTTTTTTAGGATCTCGTTATCCCTTTTGGCTCGCCATAACTGTTTTTCCAGGTCTTGGATCTTTTGTTGTTCTGGCGTCAAGGCCTTCTTACCTTGTGGCGTATGCCCATCAACTTCAGCTAAATATTGTTTTTTCCAGCGTGATACCGCTGTTGGGCCTGCACCGGAAATATCTTGTATTTGTTTATTGGTATAGCCTTCATTCACCATCAATTTGGCATATTCAAGTTTTTGTTCTGCTGTAAATGTAACGCGTGCTTTTCGGGTCATGGTTATTCCTAGTAATTTAGTAAAATTAGAGGCTATAAATTACTTCACTTTCATTAGACCACTACATCTTGTAGTGGTCAAGTATTAATGAAGTAACTTTAAGCCGCTTTTTTCAATTCTGCCATTTTATGCACAGGGGTGATGTAACCAAGCGAGGAATGTAATCGCTTGTAGTTATAAAAATAAATGTAACTCTCAACGGTACTGACTGCTGCAACATGATGAATAAAGCTTAAATGATTTAGTCGTTCAGATTTTAAGCTTCTGAAAAAACGTTCCATTACACTGTTGTCCCAGCAATTTCCACGACGACTCATGCTCTGTGTGATCTTCAATATGTTCAAGTAATGAATAAATAGTTTGGCAGAATATTGCACGCCTTGGTCGGAATGAAACATCAGTTTGGCCGTATCCGGTTTTTGTCTTCGGATGGCGTGACTCAACGCTGCTTTAGCTAATTCAGCATTGGGGCTTTTTGACATAGCCCGGCCCACGATTTCCTTGGTTGCCAGGTCAAGTACGCAAGCAAGGTAACTCCAACCTTGATGAGTGCGGATATAGGTAATATCACCCACCCAATGGGTATTCGCCTGCCCAGGATTAAACTGTCGCTCAAGCAGATTAGGTGCAATAAGATGAGCCTTACCTGCATTAGGATAATAATGTTTCCTTGATGGCCTAATCGCTTTCACTGCCGCTTGCTTCATTAAGGTGGCAGTTCG
>CALCCU010000139.1 GCA_937900515.1 uncultured Gammaproteobacteria bacterium
TTTACCGAGTTACGTCACGAAGTGAATATGGTAATTATGGTGAAATAGATTATGTTTCTCGACAATTGCAGGCAATCGTCCATGAATAATATCCACCGACTATTAGTTTTATTTATTGCTCTCATTCTCTGCTCGACAGTTTATGCAAAAGGTAAAACTGCTGAGATTAAGTCAGCCACTGTCGATGGTTCAGCCAGTACTAATGTCTCTGCTGGCGCCACTATCACCGCACAAGTTATTTTAAAAAGATCGACAGAATGGCAAACGACAAAATGGATTATAAAAGATTCCGGTGGAGCAACTATCAGCTCGCAATGTCATACCAATAGTAAACAAAAATCCCAGAAAACATCATTTGATATTACCGCCCCTTCTATCGAAGACACATACAGCATATCTTTTATCGCCTATAAAGATAATAAATGTAACCAAGGCAATAGTAATACTTATACTTTATCTAATGCAATTATCGTGGCTGAATCAGCCATAACCATACAACTTCTACTGCATATGGATGAAAGCAGTTGGGCTGGTGCATCAAATGAAGTCATTGACAGCAGCGGAAATAACTACTCAGGGACGGCTAGAAATGGAGCTAATACAAGTTCTTCAAATCCTGCAATAACAGGCAGCCCAGGCAGTTGTCGTTTTGGCTCGTTTGATGGCATTAATGATTATATAACCATCGATAATTTATCCGACCAGCTATCAGGAACAGCCTCTCTCAGTTTTTGGGTTAGGACAACACAAACCGGTAATAACACGGCATGGCAAGCACCGGGGGTAACCGGTGTTGAACAAAGCGGTGGGGTAAATGATATCTTTTGGGGCTGGTTAGATGCATCCGGTCATATTGGTATTACTGTTGGTAATGATAATAGCTCCAAATCGACCATTGCAGTCAATGATGGGATATTTCATCACATTGTACTAAGTAGAAATGCGAGCACTGGCCACTACAAAATATATATTGATGGTGCGCTTAATAAATCAGGCACCATAGCAACGGGCATTATCGGTACTGAATATTCAAGCATTGGTCGAATCGAAAACACAAGCGGAAGTTCAGAATATTTTTCGGGCGATCTTGATGAAGTACAAATATTTGATAATGAACTATCATTAAGTGAAGTTCAGTCATTAATGGCTGAAACACATTATTGTCCAGCTACAGCTACTCCGACACCAGAAAACTGTAGCACTCTACCTTCTGACGATGCCATCTACACCAAAGGCACACTTACATTCTGGAGCCCAATTACTGTTAACGGTAATGCCCTATCCTCAACCGGTAGTTATTCACCACAAGTCGCTATCGACACTAGTGGTCAATTAACCACCAATCAAAATATTACATTGCCTGATCTTGTACCTGCTAATTTTCCAGATAATAGTAGTAGCCAAAATGAAAACCCTAACTCAGATGTAACTTACACCAGTAATACCGATGTGTATTACAACAACATCACACTTAACTATGCAAATAAAACAGCCTCATTTGAGGGTGGAGGGCCATTTCATATAAACTTGTTAAAGCCAAATAGTAGTAATGTAACGATTAACCTCGCTGCAGGCACATACTATATTAACAACCTAACGATGAATGGCACTCAATCAAAAATCAACATCACTAGCGGCCCTGTGTACCTTCATATAGGCAATAAATTAAATCCAAACTCGAATAAAGCAAACATTAATCCAAGTGGCAATGTGAAAGATTTAATCGTTTATTTACACAATAACGCGACCTTTACTTCCAATGCCCAAAACTCAATTTTTACTGGCTTTATCTATGGCCCTCAAGCAGGAGATGTCACTATTGGAGCAAATATTACCTTCAATGGTGCTATCGTCAATGGTCAAGGCAACATCACAATTAATGCTAATAACTTTTCTTTGAATTACACATCAGCTGATAAAACTGCAATTTCTGCCATTAGCGGTAATTGCGCTACAGAAATCGATCATTTTGAATTTTCCTATTCAAAGAATGGCCTTACCTGCCTAAACTCCGCAATCACATTAAAAGCTTGTGCTAATGCAGATTGCAGCAGCTTATATACTGATAGTTTTGATATTACATTAACGCCAACTAACAGTTGGCAAACACCTTCGGTAACTGTCTCTAACGGAACTGCCGAATTAGCATTGCAAGAATTTTCAGCTGGCACAACAGCTCTTATCGCACCCAATAGTTCTGTTTCACCTCAAAACAACCTCAAGTGCTACGCCGATAATGTGCTTGATGCCAATTGTGAAATTAATTTTTCAGAAGCGGGGTTTATATTTGAGGTACCTACACTTACCTCATGCAAGCCTGAAGCCGATGTTGTCATCAAAGCAGTCAAAATGAGTGAGGAATCAACTCAATGTGTCGGTGCACTGACAGGCCAGCAAACTGTTAACTTTGTATCAACACTTGTTAGTCCTGCAACAGGTACTAAAAAGCCACTTATTGCAGGTAGTGAAATAAACACTAGCGCATCAGGCACTGATCTCAATTTAACATTTGATGTGAACGGTGAAGCTACTTTTACCGCCCAATACGATGATGCAGGCAAGTTGCAGTTAGATGCTCTTTATACTGATAACAATGGTTTAGAACTAGCAGGCACTGATCAGTTTGTCGTCAGGCCTGTGGCTATTGCTACCTATAGCACCGATTCTATTGCGGAATGTGCTAGTAATGATGCCAGCTGTAGTAAGTTTAAAAAAGCAGGCGAAGAGTTCGATTTAATAGTTAAGGCAGCATGCTGGACCGCAGACAATGATACGGATTATTCAGATAATCCTGCTACGCCTAACTTCATTCTAAATTCAGTTAAAGCGACACAGACTTTGATCGCACCTTCTACTGGCGTAAATGGCAGTTTATTGCTCGACAGTTTTAACTTTGTTGCAGGAGATGCTGGTATTCATACACTAAGCCAAGCCATCTCAGAAGTGGGAGTATTTACCTTTAGTACTAATCCACCCAGTTATTTCGATGAAAGCCTGACCACTGCGAGTAGTTCGTCTATCGGTGGTTTTTATCCTGATCATTTTGTATTAACCACACTGTCCAATGGTAGTTTTGGTACCAATGCCTGCACAGGCTTTAGTTATAGTGGTCAAAGTTTTAACTATCAGACATCACCCCAGCTTACTGTTACGGCTTATTCCGCTTTGAGTCCGGCAACAATTACGCAAAACTATACGGGTGCATTTGCTCAATTAACTAGCACTGATTTCACTATTACTACGCCCACCACAGATGCAACTCAATTGGGAGTTGATGCAACCAATCGTGTTCGATTGCTTTGGACACCCGATGCGCCTAGCTTGACCGATAATACTGATGGCACGCTAACCTTTGCATTTGGCAATGATAGTTATAGCTATCTGCATGAATCGAATAGCTTAATTGATGAATTTAGTAACACTGTTGATCTTACGTTTACAGCTATCAGTGATAGTGACAGCGTCGCTGCACAAGACGTGCCTTATACATTACAACCATCAGGAGAGACTATTCGTTTTGGCCGTTTTGCTATTTCAAGTATTCACGGTTCAGAGCTAGCACCGTTAGCTGTGACCCTAAGCACTGAATATTTTAATGGGGTCAATTGGGTCGATAACACGGCTGATCAGTGTACAACCATAGCTTTAGCCAGTGCTCTACAACTTGCTAACCCAGAGACAGCAAGTGGCAGTTGGCAGACTGGTAATAGCACGATGACCATTGCCAATGGCACTACTAGCGGCACATTAACTAATAATGTTCCCCTATTAAATGGTCAAGCGACCTTAACTTTATCTGCACCCGGTGAAGATAATGAGGGTTATGTTGATATTCGTAGCCAATTATCCCTGACTAATGCTTGGCTATTAGGTGATTATGACAATGATGGTAGTTATGATGACAATCCAACTGGG
>CALCCU010000140.1 GCA_937900515.1 uncultured Gammaproteobacteria bacterium
GATCAGTTAGATGAGAGCGTACAACCTGTACCGTGTGTATTTTGTGTATTAATTCGTTTGGCGCGATAAGCCTGTACATGCTTGCCATCCGAGAGAAGATCAACCGCATCATTATCTCCCTCCAAGTGACCACCTTTTAGCAATACATGCTTGGCCCCTAACTCATGCAGTTTCGGCAATAGCGCATACATCCCATCAATAGTGGTGGGCTCATCAAGGCCAACTAAAGCCGCAGCTTCGGGTAAATTAGGCGTAATAAGATAAGCGCGAGGTAAGATCTGCTGCTTGAGCGCCGCTACCGCATTCATAGGTAATAGCGCGCTCCCACTTTTAGATATCATGACAGGGTCAACGACCAAGGGGATAGTAGGATAACGGCTCAGCGCCTGGGCCACTGTTTCTATTATATCAACGGAGCCCAACATACCTACCTTGATCGCATGAATAGCAATATCCATTAGCACAGCATCGATTTGAGCGGCGATTACGTCATTAGGAATAGGGTGAATTGCTGAAACGGTGTGCGTATTTTGCGCCGTGACCGCTGTGATGACTGACGCTCCGTAAACACCGAGCGCAGAGAAAGCTTTTAAGTCAGCTTGTATGCCTGCACCGCCACCACTATCAGAGCCTGCGATGGTCAGCACATTTGGGATTGCAAATGATTTCATCTCGATTCCTACGCCAGTGCAAACTGGGTCAGGTTCAGCGGGTATCATCTCAGCCTCAACATAAGGCACCCCGACAAGATAAATTAAGTGTACGTTGTCCGCTTTTTTATGTCTATATTTGCTGAACAACAAGCGATTGAATGACCGCTCAAGAATTCGGTATGAAAAATAGGACTTTTTCCTATATCCAAAAATTCTCACTCAGACATAATAACAACCGTGGATCTCCTGTTCATGGAACGAATGTAAGGAAGGCCTCGACAAGCGGAATGGACACAAGGATTGTCCGAATGGAATCAACTAATTAGCAATAATTAGCACCGCAAGGAAAATGGAAGCCAAAAAGAGAACTTTGCATACGGATTTGCGAAGTTCTCGCCACTTCTCTCCCCCGTTATTCAATGAACCGTCTACTCTTCATTAACACAAAGCGCTTTAAAACTCTTATCTAAAAGTAATCACTATTTAACAATAGCAATAGCATACCTGCACAAGACAGCACACCCTCAGCAGATATGCGTAAAGCGACAAACGATCAGACAAATGATTTTAAAGAAAAGTATTAACACTCATGCAGGGGCCTCTGTCGACAAGCCCCAAATTGATCGCACAACATCAAAGACTGGCTCAGAGCAATCGCCTGCTATCCATCTAGCTAACCCGCCCGCCACATCTTGAAATAATTGGGGCTCAGGTTGCGGCTGTTTAAGCCAATGCTGAAAAGCATGAGGCTGAAAGTCATCCATTACTGTAGCTAATTCAAGCCGATCTAAAAGAATGCCATTTGAGCGCTGTTCCGACTGACCTTGCATTGGCTTAGTTAAAAACTTCTTACCGTACTGCATCGTTTCGCTAGCTAAGCCAAAGCCACAATTCGAAAATCCCCCAAAACAAGCCGCTAAATCTTGCTCAAACCCTGCACGGCTAAGCGGTTTAAAGTGAACATTATTGACTGAATGCGCAAAAGGACGCTTGCCATATACGTGAAAGCGATAATCAGTAAACGAAGCAAACCAATCGATCAATGTTTCATCTGTTTCAAATGGGAGATAAACCAGAACCAGCCCTTCATCAACTGTCCTTGAATATTGGGGCGGGCTAATAAGAGGCGGAACAATTGTGCGGTTAAAATGATCCCAATGCACCCCTACAGGTATCGACACAGGCGCAAACACCTGAACTCCCAAACGCAGCATCAACGAGCGCCAGCCATCGGGCAACTTGTGCATAAACGCATACTGATGTGCGATACCAATAGACTTTTTACCGCGCAGCTTCGCCGCCCATGCGGTTACAGGCTCAAAATCCGAGAGAATAAGATCATAATTCTGGACATCCAGCGACCTAATATCACGGATCAACGTGCTTACACTATTCTTTGTGAGGGTATCCCACGACTTAACTTTTGCACCCTCTCCCATGTAAAAGGTTAAACCGCGACGCGTTTGGTAGTCGCCGAACAACTCCATATCAAACAGTTCGTCAGCAGGGCGACCACTGAATAAGTAATCAACATCAACGCCGGCCTGCTTGAGCGCGGGTGCCATGACCCGTGCGCGTGTTATATGACCATTACCTGTCGCTTGCACACCATATAGCACTTTCATGACTACACTCGCCTCATAAAGCAAACCCAATAAGCATAGCCAACTCAGCGCAACAGATACCTAGCGCAGCGCCAGCAGCGATATCCGTTGGATAGTGGACACCCAGCATTACACGAGAAAAACCTATCATCCCAGCCAACACATAACCAACGCCTGCAAGGGCTGGATAAAAAACTGCTAAAAGCGTAGCAAACAAAAAGGCGGCGGCTGAATGCCCGGAGGGGAAGCTAAACGTATCCGACGGAACAATAACCGCCTCAAATCCCTTAAGTGAGCTGGGCCTTGGACGTTTGATGGTGTTTTTTA
>CALCCU010000141.1 GCA_937900515.1 uncultured Gammaproteobacteria bacterium
TGATTCTGAAATGTTTAAGTACTCCATTACTTCTAGTCGAGACATCTTTGCAATGTATCGAGCGCTTGTAAAATCCATCATTTTGTTCATTTCTGAAAAAAAAACGGCTATTCTAATTTTAGCTGTATTTAATTTCTGGGCTTGCTTCACATTTCGACCTTATTTTACATAATATACAATATATCAGCGTACTAGAAAATAAAGATATATTAATCAACAGGTTAGTGCTCGCAAGCCCTGCTTCCTTTGTCATTTTGGCTATCCTGCTCCAAGCTCTCTTTTGTTCTGTGTTTTTAGCTCGCTGTATCTCCATCTCTGCAATCACTTGGATAAGTGGAATCTCTAATATTTCCGCAACTTGTCGCGAAGTATCGTTATCCATGCTTGTTCCGTTTTTGTATTGTGTAACTTTGTTTTGTCTCCATCCTAGTGCTTTACATAGTTTGTAATCTGTATCTAATCCCTTGATACGTTTGATTTCTGTCATATATTCATAGCTGTTCACTTTGCTCTCCCGTTCTTGTCTGTGAACTATTTATTACTTCTAGCCTATTGCGTATAGTTCTAATATATGAACTAATACTATCCCATGAACTATCGAAACCGACACAACCAACCATTTTTATTAAGCCCAGCGGCGGGGGTTTCCTTTGTCGGTTTCTTTTCTTCGTCTGCTGGCACTAATCAAGGATAACCGACAAATGAACTTGAATAATCCAACATGGTTTTTAATAGGCGTTTTAATCCCTTTTAGCATCGTTGTGTTGACCGGTGGCCTGTCGTGAGCTATTTACAGGCAAAAAACGGCAATGAGCGGAGCGAGTTGCCTAGACTTGAATTGGGAACACTTGAGCACACAGAGGAAAATTTAACGGATTATCAAAAGCTCACAGGTTATAGAACACTCAATGATATATGTGGTTTCTTTGCCGACCATCGCGACACGGGAAAAGGTTGGTATACGAAAGTTCTCTCGTTCACGTCAGGTGATGTTGAATGCGTTGCTCTCAAGCTAGACAGTGACCAATCAATCAGAAAGGGTGGCGGTGCAAAACGAGACAATACTAAAAAGTCAGAAATGAGCGTAATAGTTCTATCAAAGTCCCAAGCCAGAGCAAAAAAGCAAGTTCGTTATAAATCAATGATGATGAATGCTGACCGTATGTTGACCCTGACATACCGTGAAAACATCACTGACTTAAAGCGCGCTTGGTCTGACTTAAAAGCATTTAGTCGAAAAATGAAAACAGAGTTCGAAGACGACTGGCAATATATTTGTGTTCCTGAATTTCAAAAACGCGGTGCAGTTCATTTTCATATGGCTGTATCTGGTTTCTTCCCAGTTAACAAAGTACGTCAATTCTGGCGAGATGTAGTAGGCGAGGGCAATATTGACATAACTAGCCCACGAGCTGTCGATAAAAACTCATGGAATCCGAAACGCATAGCAAATTATCTAGCTAAATACATTACAAAAAATGACAGCGTCGAATTTAATAAACGCCGTTATTCATCTACAAACATTCAAGCGCCTCCCTTCGTAACGGGCTGGCTACCAATTACCGTTGGTCTATCGGTCGATATGTACTTATCGAGAATAGTCCGCACGCTCTCAGGTCGTGAACCAACAGACTTTTACCAGACCAACGAGAGCTATTTTCCCTTAATCATTGTATCTACCTAAAACAAGGAAACTGATATGTATATTGAATTTGAAACAGAACAAAGAATGCCAACAGAACAGGAAGCAAACTTCCGCGACCCGAACAAACCCTATTTTGTTGCCAAACAGGAAGCGTTACTTTTCGTCGAGGGTGGAAGTAAGCATCCTGACAAATTTGAATTCCGTCTCGCTCGCACACTTGATGCTAATGAAGCAAATGCAGCTCGTCCAATGCCAGCAGGCAAGTACGAACTAAAAGATAGCGCGTTCGGTGTTTCTGGCTTTAAAAATATCAACTGTGATTTTTCAGAGCTTACACCGATGAAAAATCAACAAGCTCACAAGGCTGCATAACAGTGGCAACATGCGCATATTTGGCAATTGATAACTCATTGCGTGTCGATGGCTCAACGTGCGATTTTTACCTGCTTTCGGAATCCGAATACTCGGATTTCTACTCCGTATCCTCTGGCTTTTTGCCAGTTGATGACCCCGCTGTTAACTCTTTAATTAGCAGCATAATCTTTGTTCTAGTGCTTGCTTGGGTTTTCCGTCAAGTTCTAGGGCAATTTAATCTTAAATGAGGTATTCATTATGAAATATTTACAACTTCTATTGGCGTCATTCTTGGGGCTTCTTGCTTCAGTCTCTCAAGCTGCGATTGACGTAACCGCTGCCACTGGCGTTATCTCTGGCGATGGTACTACAGCCATCACGGCCGTTGGTACTGCGCTTATTACTCTAGCGGGCACAGTGCTAGTGTTCAAATGGGTTAAAGCTTCATTCTTTTAAGCTAAACCTAAATATAACGGGGGGCATCTGCTCCCCGTTTTACTTTCTAGAGGGTGACTTATGATTGACTTATTTAACTCTGCCGCTGGTATTTATGTTTCTGTTGTTACTCTTGCAATGCTGGTAATGTTGCGATGAGATTTTTACTAATTCTACTTTTGCAGCTCTTCTCTATTTCTGCTTACTCATCAATCTACTTCGTCGCTGAGACATACCCTGACCCAGTGAAAGTTTATGGAACTTCATTCGAGTCAACATGTTCGTCTTTCGGTTCTGAGTTTGGCGCTTATGCTTCACAAACCTATACTTCTGTCATAAGTTCATATCATCCAGCCGGTCAAGCTGCTACATGTATGCTGACTAATCAAAATAACGCTTCATTTTCTGTTAATGTCGCGCGTATTAATGGCTCATGTCCTCCAACTTATGAGGACGATGGCTCAGGTAACTGTCACATTCCACCCAAAGATTGTACAGATGACGAAGGTCAAGAATCAGCATCTAACTATTATAAACAAACAGACATTTACAGTGGCGGTTCAACCATAACGCCCAATTTTTTCTGTTCTAATGAATGCCTACAGCAGATGAATTGTTCTACTGATACTACTACTGTGGTAACGGATGGCGTTGATGAAGAGTACTCATACTGTTCAACAGAACAAACCGCTTTTAACTGCACCGAATCAGATAATGAGCTTCCAAATTATACGGTTGCTCCCCCGGAATCTACTTGTCAAAACGGTCAACGTCACGGAACCGTTAACGGCCAAACAGTTTGCTTAAAAGAAAATGGGGAAGTTGTCGACACTACAAAACCTAAAGTCACAGAATCAGAGACCCAGACAGACAAAACAAAAACTGATAATGGAGACGGCACTAGCACAGAAACTACAACAAGCACAAAAACTGATGGTAACGGTAATACTACAACTACCACAACCACAACAATAATCGACAATACAAGCGGCGAAGTTCAAAGCGAAACAGTACAAGAAACCAAAGAAGAAAAAGAAAGCGAAGAGGGTAGCGTTACTGGTGGCGGTTCTTGTGATGCTCCCCCTGTCTGTGATGGTGATGCTATCCAATGCGCAATCCTAAAACAAAGCTTTGACACAAAATGCGCCCTAACACCTCCCGACCCATCAGAAATCACAGCCGAGTCTCTTGGAGTCGGTGAAGACGACACAGTCGAAAGCTTATCTGACGAGGATAGTATCTTTGACATTTCGGAGCTTCTAGACACTACAGGCTTTCTGGGTGGCTCATGTCCTGCACCTCGCACAATCAATGTCACAGGTCTAAACACATCTTTTGTACTCGACCTAGAGCCTTTCTGCACCCTCGCTGAGTATGTTGGCATCTTTGTTCTTGTCGTCGCTTCATTCATCTCAATCCGTATCATAGGGAGATAATATGCCTTTTTTAATTCCAATTTTTACAGCTTTTGCACTCGTCCTTGTTCCCTTCGCTGTTCGTATTCTTAAGGGTTTTGGTATCGGTATCGTTACTTACACAGGAATCAATCTTGTTTTAACAGAATTGGTCGAATTTGCACAAGACAGCTTAAACGGTCTACCTGCGGATATTCTCGGCATAGTCGGCTTAATGAATCTTGATGTTGCATTAAATATGATAGTTTCTGCTGTTCTCGCAAAGACCGTCCTCGATGGCTTCAATAATGCGACAGGCAACAAAAAAGATTTTGTATTTAAAGCCTAGTTAACTGAAAGGAATCGACAATGTTGCATCTTATTACAGGTATACCTGGTCACGGTAAAACTCTTTTTACTCTTGACCATGTTGAACAGCTAAAAAAACAAAAGGATAAAGATGGTAATGAGCTACCAGACCGTCCCGTCTATTATCATAATATAAACGAATTAAAGCTTGATTGGACTCACTTCGACAGTCCAGACACGTGGTATGAGCTACCTTATAACTCAATTATTGTTATTGACGAGGCTCAAGAGTTTTTCCCAGTCAGAACCGGTAAAGATAAAGTACCTTTAAAATGCTCTAAGTTTGAGCGTCATAGGCATACGGGATGGGATATATTTCTAATTACTCAACATCCTATGTTCTTAGATGTTCATGTGCGACGACTTGCTGGTGATCATAAGCACATCGAACGAAAGTTCGGTACTCAGAAAGCGACAATTTATAGTCATGAAAAAGCATTCGACCCCGAAGACTACCACGCAAAAAAATCAAGTATAAAGAAACTTTGGACTTACCCGAAAAAACACTTCGAGAGCTATACTAGTGCCACTCAGCACACAGTCAAACGAAACCTACCGAAATGGCTTTTATTCATTCCGCTAATAATTTTAGCTCTAGGCGGTTCTATATATATGTTTACATCTGCCATGGGCGGCGTTGGTTCACCTATCGAGGGAACAGAAACACCTACAACAGATACCTTACAACAGGCTTTTTTACCTTCCTCTAGCTCAAAGCCTCGGTTAACTTTTGCGGAAGAAATGCTTGCAGAAATTCCAAATGTCCCACAATCTGCACCGTTCTATAAAGAGCTTTATAAGGCTAAGTCATACCCTAAGCCGCAATGCATAACGAACGAGGCACGCAACAAGTGTTTTTGCAATACGCAACAAGGCACGAGGATGAATGTCACCCTCAAATATTGCTTACATGTTGTTGACCATGGAATATTTGACCCGACTATTCCAGACAAAAATGATAATAATAAAAAAAGGCGGGGCGAGGGTTAAGCGAAGCGCCCGCCCGCCTTTTATCACACATGAACCCTATCTATAAATTCATATTTGCAGCCAAAGCAATTGTTTATCTATTTCACAATTTAAAACGCTTCTATAAATTCATCACCAAATAAAATTATCTCTGGCAATATCGCTTGGCGATAAACGTCTGAGTTCCTCCCGTTCGTAGCAATTATCTAGCGCCTAATGATTAAAAACACGATTCAAGAATCAGCCCGAAGGCTTCAGACCTTTTTAAGTTTCTCATACTTTTTGTGTATAGCAGGGAAGGGGTAAACATTATCTGGCACACTCATAGAGACACGCTTTTTAAGCTCTGCATTGTTTCGTGTTAATTCTTTGATTAATTCTCGGTCTGCATAAATTGCACGAATATCACCCGAGGTAAACCTATTGCCTTCTGGCGAGTGCAAGTACCCAGAACCAAACGACCATCCAGAAAAATCATTACGTAGACAAAATTCAGGGCAATGACCCCCAATCATTCGCAAGCACTCTATAATTGCTTTGGGTGTTTTTCCTGCCTCGTATCGTTTGATTGTTGATTCTGAAATGTTTGAGTACTCCATTACTTCTAGTCGAGACATCTT
>CALCCU010000142.1 GCA_937900515.1 uncultured Gammaproteobacteria bacterium
GCCCCTTTAATTCTAATTTAATAACGAAAAGCCTGTTAGCCCATGAAAATACTCTTTATCCATCATGCCTTTCCTGGCCAATTTCGTCACATTGCCCCTAAACTCGCAGCACTAGGGCACGAAGTGAAAGCTCTGACCGAAAATGAACCGCGTTTTCCAACCGCTAACGTTGAAGTTATTCGGTATCAAAGAGAGCGCCAAAGAACCAATGGTATACACCCATGGCTAAGCGGCACAGAAGATAAATATATCCGTGCAGAAGTTGTTTTAAACGAATGCCAAAAACTCTCCCAACACGATTTTATTCCTGATGTGGTTTACGTGCATCCAGATTGGGGAGAGGCTTTATTTATTCGAGAAATATTCCCAAACACAAAAATCATCATATTTGCAGAGCACTATTATCAAAAAGAAAATAGTGATGCCATTTTTGATCCCGAATTTGGCAATAGCACTTTATTTAATCACTGTGGTGCCAAAACGAATAATGCCATTAGATTGTTGAGCCTGGAAGATTGTGATGCCGCCATTTGCCCAACAGAGTTTCAGAAAAATAATCACCCCAGTGCTTACCACAGTAAAATGAATATTATCCATGATGGCATACCCACGCATAAACTGGTTAAAAACCCAAACATAAAAATCAAATTTAGGGGGCAGATAACCTTAACAAAACAAGATGATGTTATCACTTTTGCCAATAGAGGCTTAGAGCCACGGCGAGGTTTCCATCAATTTATGCGTTGCATCCCGCTATTGCAACAACAAAACCCACAAGCCCATATTATTATTATGGGGAAAGATGTGACCGTTTATGGTAACTATAAAAAGTTATCTGCCGGTAGTTTTAAACAACACATGGTACAAGAACTAGGCGATAGCATCGATTACAACAAAGTACACTTTTTAGACTGGTTAGATTACGCTTCCTATAAATCAGTGATAGAGCTTTCAACCGTCCATGTCTACTTAACCGCACCCTTTATATTGTCCTGGTCTATGCTAGAAATCATGAGTGTAGAAGGCTGTATCGTCGGCTCCAATACCGCTCCAGTAACCGAGGTGATAGAGGATGGCTACAATGGCGTTTTAGTCGACTTCTTCTCTCCCCAAGCGATCGCAAGCAACGTAACTGAGTTACTTAATGATAAGAACAAGCGGCAAATGATTGGAAAAAATGCTCGTCAAACTGTGATAGATAACTATGACTTAAACACCGTTTGCTTGCCCCGGCAGGTTGAAATTATTCAAAATATTAAGGCCGACTGATCTTTTAAGAAAACAGCCTAAACTATAAATAACACAGAAAAAAACCCGGGCCTGTTAAGACCCGGGGTCTGGATATTTTAGTTTTTGCAGACCTGCAAAGTCTGTATCGTTGAGATCCGGCTTGTTCAGTCGTGCCTCAATTTGATATCGCCACTGAAGCTCTCAACCCGGACTTCAGAGCCACCGTCACCGGCCACGTGTTTCAAATGACTGCCCGGGCCATGTTTTGCCCGATCAACTGAACCGAAATCCGTGCTGATGCGACCGCTAAAGCTCTGTGCCTTGAATACACCGGATTGGGATGCCGGCAACATAATGATCACATCACCACTCATGCTCTCAGCACCTATCTTTCCATTACCTGATACTTCAGCGACCATGGTCATATCGCCGGAAACTGTTTCAAATTTCCCACTTTCAATCTGACCCGCCATTAGTTCCATATCGCCGGATACCGTTGTTGCCGAGACTTCTCCCGAAACCCCGGATAAATTTATGTCCCCTGATACTGACTCTGCGGTAATACGAACCGTCTGACCGCTAAATTCCACGTCACCACTGACAGACTCAATCGAAACACGCCGGCTTGATACACTCACTTCCACATTACCGCTGACAGAAGACGCCGCCAGTTTTTCGTTATCCAGCCCCTTGATCATGATATCCGCACTGACTGCTGTAGCATCAACGCTGGCCCCTTCAGGGATCATTAACTTCAGCTCGGTGTCATCGACATTTCTTTCATTGCGGTTGTTCACCGAAATCTGAAGACTGGAACCACTCGAACTGATCTCCAGCTCATCCGCGCTACTACCGAGTTCGCCGGTCAGGTGCGCTTCGTTCTTGTCCCATCCCCGTATTTCAATAATCCCGGCAATATTTTCGATAAATACCGTCGCATCCGCATCGAGTTGCCAGCTTTCATCCACTGACTTCCCTGCAAAAGCGGAGGCAGATGCGAGCATCATAAAAACCGCCATTATCTTCAGGTAACCCACTCTCATGTCCTTCTCCAGTTGTTTTGTTCCAGCAATGCCAGTTGTTTAA
>CALCCU010000143.1 GCA_937900515.1 uncultured Gammaproteobacteria bacterium
GTAAGTCACGAGTTCTTCAAGGCTGATTAGGTAACATCGGATACTAATAACAATGGCATTACTGCGCGGAAGGCGAAATAAAGCTTGTAGCTCCACCCTTAAATATACTTTTTCGCCAACGTTTTCTGGCGTAACTGATACATTGTCAGGCCCCCATTCTGGATACTTCTCAGGTGATGTATCTAAGCGAGGGTTAACAGTCATAGTCCAATTAAGACGTCTAATAGGACTACCGTATTGCATGTTCAGTAAAAATTTTAAAGCACGATCAAATATACCCATTTCGTGTGCATGAGGAACTGGACCATGCCATTCTTGGAATGACATTCCAGCATCAAATGCAGCTGACCAATCAGCCTGTGCTGTAACAATTCCCATATCTGCATACAAATTAGCATCACGCTGGTCCATTACAACCCAGTCACCTTGGATCTGGCGACCGATGAATTCAAATGGCTCCATTGGTAAACTAGACTCATCACCAAAGATAAAAGTTGTATCAATTCCTAACGGCTTATTGACCCAGTGCCAATTGTTACCATCCTTATTGATTTGAAATTGTTCGGGATAGTCAGAGGATAAAGAGTCCATTATCAATTCAACTAAATCCCACTGTGCATCCATCATATGTGGCAAGGCTACATAACGGCCATGATCCTCATCTAATATGAGTTTTCTGTCTTCGCATTCAGAGATATAGTGCTCATCAATATCAATTGGAAATTCTAGAACTGACCCCTCATCCCCTTTTGTATGAGGCTCGATATTGACGCTGTACATATATTCGTCTTGATCAAAGGGAAAAGGAAAACGACGAATTGATTCAGGTGAATTACTAAACGAGTAGTCATCGCGAAAGGTTTCTTGTTTAAATTTCATATTCATTAGGTATTACCTTAAATTTTTAGTGATAACTGAGAGCACCTAGCTCGAGAAACGCACGGCATGATTTTATTACCCGCGAGTTTCTCAGCATCACTCAAGTAATGATCGTTATGCTGTAATTGCCCATCGCACTCAACAACATCTAATTCACAACGGCCACATGCTCCTCCTCGACAAAGGAATGGTGCATCTACGCCAGCTCCCTCAATCGCTTCTAGTAAACTCATATCACCTGGAACAACTACTTCAAGATCACTCTCCGTTAGTTTGACCTTAAATTCATCGCCCACAGGTGGTGCAGAAAATTGTTCACTATGGACATGATTTTCTGGCCAACCTAGTTCACCAGCTAAAAGATGTAGTGTCTTAACCATTGGCTCCGGACCACAAACATAGACATGTGTACCTAATAATTGCTGACTCAATAAATCCTTCAAATTTAACTGACTATTTTCACTATCAACATGAAAAAAGACCTTATCGCCACACATTTCCTCAAGCTGTTCTCGAAATGCTGCATGTTCGCTTGAACGATAGGAGTAGTGGAGTTCGTAGTCATAACCGAGACGGTTTAAATCAGAAATTTGTGACATAAATGGTGTAATACCTATCCCGCCAGCCACCAACACATGACGCCTCGCCATTTTGTTAATAGCAAACAAATTAGTTGGGTATGTCACTTCCAGCAATGAACCCGGCTTAACCTGATCGTGCATATAGACTGAACCACCACGCGAGTTTTCCTGTTTTCTCACAGAAATGTGATAACTATCCGCGTTTGCAGTCGTTCCCATCAACGAATATGCATTTCTATGAGTACGGCCATCAATATCCAATGACACAACGATATGACTACCTCCTGAAAAGTAAGGTAACGGCTCTCCGCTTTCAGACACTAAAGTAAAGTGTTTAATAACATCGGTTACTTGCTCGACTTCAGCAACTCTTACGCTAAGTGTCGTCATGGGTATATCTCCTCTGAAACAGGAATGTCTCCAGGTAATTCAGCATCTACCATGACCCCCATATAGGCACCAAGATGACGAGAAAAATGGTCTCTAACAAACAGGTTTCGGCCACAGCTACTACATTGATAGACATTACTGTGAATATCCTTATCAATCGTTTTACAGTGAACACAGTAGACAGAGCGGGCTAAAGTGCCGCAAAGTTCTTTTTCTACATTGCAGTCTTGCACGCCATATTTTGCCAATTCGGTCATTACCTTCCAGATAAAACCTTCATTCCCTGACACATAAAACTGAGTTCCCATCAAACACTTCTCTAGCTGAAATTTAAGTTCACTTAGCATCTTTTGCTCGTCTTCAAAAAAACTCAGTCCTTCAGGCACCAGTCCATTTAAAATATCAGCATATTTTTTAGTAGACTCATCACCGGAAAGTAACACTAGAAGTGGTTCTGCAGGGCAGCGACGCTGCAACAATTTCACCTGTGCTAATCCACCTTCGTCCTGAGCGATCAATACGTGCGCCAAGGCCTTATCGCTCCATGACAAAGTGTTATATTTTGGTTTACTTCTTACCCAATAACCTCTTTCCATTACTTTTCTCTCAGTCTATATTTTTAGGGTGTGTACGTAATCGCATAGGATCATAAAAAGGCGTTTTCGTCACATAAGCTTTTACACCTTCGCCAATAACGACTTCAGTACCTAATGCTGTAAATTCTGGCTTGATATGTACCATTGCTAAAGACTGCATTAAATATTGGCTATAGCTAGAGCTCGTCACCATACCTACCTCAGCGCCGTCTTTATAAATTTTACTACCTACCTCAACAGCCTCATCAGACATGCAAATCACACCAGCCTGCTTAATCCGTTCCTTATCTTTTGATGCCAAGACAGCAGACTTACCGATATAATCAGCTTCTTTATCAAGATCAATACACCAGCCCATATTTACTTCCCAAGGTGTTGTATCCCCTTCAGGCATATCAAAAGGAAAAAATAATAAATTTGCTTCCACACGTGTTAAATCGAGAGAATCCCATGAGGCTGGAATTACGCCATAAGGCTTACCTTTATCCAAAATGGCATCCCAGATGAATACTGCATCTTTAGAACTACAATAAACCTCATAACCTCTTTCACCCGAGTAGCCACCTCGAGCTATAAATACCTCTCGACCAAATAAAGTAGCTTCAACATGTTTGAAATAAGGTAACAATTGCAGCTCAAACTCAACTTCAGGGTCTAAAATATCGAATGATTTTGGTCCTTGAAGAGACAAGATGTGCACATCAAAATCTTGCTCGAAGCTTATTTCTTTACCTTGAGATAACTTCGCCAATGTTTCCTGAGTTGCACCGCTACCGTGTGATAGTCGATATTTCTCTTTGGTATCGCATATGACCATAATATCGTCAACTAACGCACCATCTTCGTTAACTTCAGCTGCAAGGCGTGATGTGCCTGGTTCTAATTTCGCAACATCAATTGTCACTAATTCATTTAGAACTTCAAGAGCATCCGCTCCAGTTACATTGACGATGTTTAATCCTGTCACATCATATAGTCCTGCACGAGTTCTAACAGCTGCAACCTCATCATTTGGGTCAGTGTTATAACTCCAAGGAATAGGCATACCGTTCCAGGTATCACCATCCAAGTTTGCCCCTAATTCTCTGTGTCTGACATTGATTACTGAATTTCGTGTAACCGTATTTAGGCCCATAAACATTCTCCTAAGTAAGCTTCAGTGATCAATTAAAGTAAAAATCACTGATAATAAATTTAATTTCCTACTAGGAATACATATTTCATGCCAGAATATTATTTCCATAATAATCAGATAGTTACATTTTTTTAGTATTTCACCAAGGATAATGCCGCACCAACATAAATCAAAACAAAATATTACGCATCAATAATAAACATTTCCTGTCAGGAATATATTGATATATAGTACCCCCAACTTAATAACCTTTTTGGGAAAGATAATATGAGTTCTACATTCCTTGCTTGGCTAACACTTATTGGTGCAGGTCTATTAGAAATCGTATGGGCAATTTCGATGAAATATTCAGAAGGGTTTACGCGCATTCTGCCATCTGTATTAACGGTAGCTTTTATATCTATAAGTGTTTATTTATTGTCGTTAGCAATAAAAGAAATCCCGATAGGCGTAGCATATGCAGTTTGGGCTGGAATAGGTGCTGCAGGAGTATCAATTTTTGGCATCATAATATTTAATGAACCAAGTAGTTTTAGTCATACAGCTTGTTTAGCAATGATTATTACTGGTGTTATAGGCTTGAACTTACTGTCACACTAATCGTTTTAATTCAGTTTTCTATTAACTTCGATTCGAATTAGGCAGATGATATTTCTAACACTGCTTCCGGCTAAAACTTAAAGAGTCAAGAATGGAGATAGAACAAAAGATCTGTTTGTTGCTGAGACATACAGTCTAGAATGACGAGGAGCTAAACGGCTTGTAGCAGCTCTATATTAAATTTAGCTCTTAGGTTGTCCCCACTTTGCCATTGAGCACAACAAAAGCCTAAGACAACAAGACAAGTTCAATGTGAAGCACAGTTAATTACATGAATGGAACAGAAAAGATAGTTCCTCGATTAGATGGTTCTACCTCCTAAAATTTGGGGTTAACAACCTACCCAGCCTCATTATGGGATTTAGAGTAGCTATAAATTAAGAACCCCCAGCAGAATTAACTACTGGGGGCTCTCTTAGCTGCAAGAAGCCACAAATAGCTTCCTATATAAACTCCTCACCACAATGTAACATCATGATTTATAAGGAGTTACAATAGTGACTAATTACATCATGCCGCCCATTCCGCCCATACCACCCATATCAGGCATAGCAGCAGCTGCGCCACCTTCTTGAGGTGCTTCAGCAATCATTGCTTCAGTTGTTAGCATTAAGCCTGCAACTGAACCTGCATTTTGTAATGCTGTACGCGTTACTTTCGTTGGGTCAAGAATGCCCATTTCAATCATATCGCCATAAACACTTGTTGCAGCGTTATAACCAAAGTTACCTTTGCCAGCAGCTACTTCATTCAAGATTACAGATGCTTCATCACCCGCATTCGTTACGATTTGACGTAAAGGTTCTTGCATTGCACGGCGTGCTAATGTGATACCTGTGTCTTGATCGTGGTTATCACCTTTCAATTCACCCAAGCTACTTTCAGCTCGAACAAGTGCCACACCACCACCAGCAACAACACCTTCTTCAACCGCTGCGCGAGTCGCGTGTAAGGCATCTTCAACACGTGCTTTCTTCTCTTTCATTTCCATTTCAGTTGCTGCGCCAACTTTGATAACGGCAACACCGCCAGCTAGTTTAGCAACACGTTCTTGCAACTTCTCTTTATCGTAATCAGATGAAGATTCAGCAATTTGGCCACGAATTTGCTCAACACGAGCAGTAATATCAGAAGCATTACCAGCACCGTCGATAACCGTTGTGTTTTCTTTGCTGATTTGGATTTTCTTAGCTTGACCAAGATCATCTAATGTTACTTTCTCAAGACTTAAACCTACTTCTTCAGAAACAACGACACCACCGGTTAATGTTGCGATATCTTGCAACATTGCTTTACGACGATCACCAAAACCAGGTGCCTTAACAGCACATACTTTAACGATACCACGCATGCTGTTCACAACTAATGTTGCTAACGCTTCGCCTTCGATATCTTCAGCAATAATCAACAATGGACGACTTGCTTTAGCAACGGCTTCCAATGTTGGTAATAATTCACGGATGTTTGAAATCTTTTTATCAAACAATAAAACAAACGGGTCATCTAGATCCGCAGTCATTGTTTGTTGATCGTTTACAAAGTAAGGAGATAGGTAGCCACGGTCGAATTGCATACCTTCAACTACGTCTAATTCGTTTTCGAAACCGCTACCATCTTCAACAGTGATAACACCTTCTTTACCTACTTTTTGCATTGCTTCTGCAATGATGCCACCAACAGATGAATCAGAGTTAGCAGAGATAGTGCCTACTTGAGCAATTGCTTTGTCATCATCACATGATGAAGACATCGTTTTCAATTCTTCAACGGCTGCAGCAACCGCTTTATCAATACCACGTTTTAGATCCATTGGATTCATGCCCGCAGCAACCGCTTTCATACCTTCACGAAGAATAGCTTGAGCTAATACAGTCGCTGTTGTTGTACCGTCACCAGCAGCATCAGAAGTGTGTGATGCTACTTCTTTAACCATTTGTGCACCCATGTTTTCGAATTTATTTTCTAATTCGATTTCTTTCGCAACAGACACGCCATCTTTTGTTACTGTTGGTGCGCCGTAGCTTTTATCTAAAACAACGTTACGGCCTTTAGGACCTAATGTTACTTTTACAGCATTCGCAAGTGTGTTTACACCTTCAACCATTAAACTACGCGCATCTGCGCCAAATTTGACTTCTTTAGCAGCCATGTTAATTCCTCTTAATATTCTTTATATATAAATAGCTAGATGAAAGTTCTTAGTCTTCTAGTACTGCGACGATATCGTCTTCACGCATTACTAATAGCTCTTCGCCATCAACTTTAACTTCTGTACCAGCATATTTACCGAACATAACGACATCACCGACTTTGACATCCATAGCGCGAACATCGCCTGAGTCAGTAATTTTACCGTTACCTGCTGCAATGATTTTGCCTGTTGCTGGCTTTTCAGTAGCACTATCCGGAATCACGATTCCACCAGCACTAGTTGTTTCTTCTTCCATGCGACGAACAATCACACGATCATGTAAGGGACGAATACTCATTAAACTTTCCTCAAAAAATGTCTAATAAAAAAATTAGGAACCCCTTAGATGGGGCTGTAAAAATTAACTTCAAGGGTAA
Organism: uncultured Gammaproteobacteria bacterium; assembly: GCA_937900515.1. GTDB lineage: Bacteria > Pseudomonadota > Gammaproteobacteria > Nitrosococcales > Methylophagaceae. The sequence goes on from CALCCU010000143.1 coordinate 6,750, forward strand.
ATAATAAAAATTATTTCAATTGTTGATGATCATCTCGTTCAACAATTTCTCCCTCAATAATGTTTGAATCATGATGTCTACTTTGTGAATACATCGTTTGTCCATGCATTGTAAAACTCCCCTTATTGATTAACGGTTTAATCATTGCTCGACGAAAAGCAGGGATAAGTAAGATAAAGCCCAGCGTATCGGTAAAGAAACCTGGTATTAATAGCAATACACCACTGACGGCTAAAGCAATGCCTTCGAGGATTTCTAATGCAGGCAAGCTACCTCGTTGTAGGTTAGCTTGTGCTCGCAATAATGTTGAAGCACCTTGGGTACGTATCAAACCAATTCCAATGACAGCGGTTGCTACGACCGAAAAAATAGTCCAGCCAGCCCCAATTACTTCGCCCACTTGAATTAGAAAGTAAATTTCAATTAGGGGTATAAATAAGAATAAAACAAATAATATGCGAAACATAATAGCTAGCTTTTGTTGTGATTATATTTCGCCATATGGAGATGCTTGAACTATTTTTCAAGCTTAATTTCACTTTGTATCAAAAATACAACATAAGCAAACGTTAATAAGCAACACCTTACATCATTGATTTTATTGATATAGTTTTTATTTGCACCTCATTTCACAGCAACTTAATCCAAGTAACAATCTAATAATCATTGAATTATAGCGTTGTAATATTTATGTAATATTTCTTTCATCAAGGTGAAATATATCCCCGTTAAGGTGTGCCCACTCGACTAAGTTGTCGACCCGATTTTTTTATTACATTAAACGAGGATATCCCCTTGAAACTTAAAACTTCATCCCTATTAATTGCTGGTGCATTATTCGGCGCAGCAGTTATGCCTGCACAAGCGAACAACGAAGCTATGATGGATCTTCTTAAAGTCCTTCGTGACCAAGGCACAATTACTGCTGCAAACTACGAGCTTTTAACAAGCGCAGCAGCAGCAGATAAAGAATCAGCAGAAGCAATTAAAGCTGACGTTGCTACTGCAACAAAAGCAGCTAAGAAAATGCCTAAAATCACAACTAAAGGCAAAATCAAAATTGAAAGTGGCGATGGTAACTGGTCTTTCCAACCTATCGGTCGTGTAATGTGGGATGCTGTAAGTGCTGATGCAGATACTGGAGACAGTGCTGATGATGTTAAAGGTACTGAGTTACGTCGTGCTC
>CALCCU010000144.1 GCA_937900515.1 uncultured Gammaproteobacteria bacterium
ATAGGGAAGTTCACACAATTACACCTCGATGGAAACCCCGCAAAATGGCTACAAGGTCATAATCTCTTTGGTTCTGACGATGTCCTAGGCTTAGCTGTAGAAACCGCTCTAAAGGTATATACAGTCCTTTCTATATCCCCTTCTGACGATGATTTAAAACGTTTGCGTTCTGGCTTATTCGGTCTTTATCGTGTCGATATCAACTATTCTTTTTCGCTTGCTGATCAATCTAAGGTTCTTCAATTTATCCACGCAATGGAAACTCAAGCACATATGCGCCATCGGGGTTCTGGAATCATGAAAGGGAAAACGCTTTACTTCGGACAACAATCTCGCCGTTGGTCTTTAAAAATGTACTCAAAAGGCCATGAGATAACTAGCAAGAAAAAAGGCCACCAATTACACAGGGATTTAAAATTATTAAGCTCTCTATCTGACTGGGCTGATGACAAGTTACGAATCGAATTAACCTTACGATCTTTGCAGCTTAAAGATATTCACCTAGATAGTGCTGCTAAATGGGAGGATAATACACCCTTAGATACATTTAAAAAGTACTTAGGGTCTTTAGAAATGAGCACTCAACAAGATTTAACTAGTGATGCACTATCAAGCCTACCATCACGCTTGAAGCCTGTTTATGAGCTTTGGAAAACCGGCCATGATTTAAGAGCTACCTATAGTTCATCAACATTTTATCGCCATAGAAGTTCTTTATTAAAATACGGTATAGATATCGCTGTCGTTCAACCTTCAAACAAGCAAGATATGACCAATGTTGTCCCCTTCATCCAAGTATTAGAAGCTGTTCAAGTTTCTGACGTTCCTGACTGGGCTGTAGGTACGCCGCTCTACTTTGAGCCTAGGCATTTCGCTTAATTCGATCACCAAATAAAACAGCACGAAGTACAGCTATGCGAAGCATGCAAAACTAAAAATACTGCCTCTTTTCTGTTCCTGGTCTATCACAGGGAAAAACGCTTAAAACAATCTTGCCCTTCATCGCCCTGCTAAACCCAAAAGCCGTTGCAATGTAAACATGTCAACATGTCAACATGTGGGCACTTCAACAAGTCAACACCACCAAAACCAACCTATGATTAAGCCCATGCCGACAAGTTTCGAGCGGTAGCGAGATTTGCTGGCATGGCTTTTCTTTTTTGCTTATGTGCATTGTCTGTAATACTGCACATTTGTCCCAATTTGGGAATTTACACCAACCTTTTATTATGTAATACTGCCGCACATACAATAAATATGAGGCTATTTTATGGCTAATAAACCTAAAGTAAAAAAGACTACTCGCATAAGTGTCACTATCTCAACAGAGCTTTATGACCTTCTTAATGAGTTGTCAGCATCTACTGGCAAGTCTGCCGCTCACTTTCCCGCCATTATCTTGGAAGAGAATAAACCAACTATAAAAGCACTTATTGACGCTTATGAAACAGCCAAAAACGACAAGAAAAAAGCATTCGATGATATGACGCTATATGCTGAACAGGCATTAGCTAAAACCGCTGGAGTAATATCACGTGATTGATTGGCTAACCTTTAGCGTTCCCTATACCCATTCTATTCCTGTTTCAGATGGCTCTATTATTTCTGTAAACCCTTTGGGCGAGGTTGAGTGGAACACGGATAAGCGTTTGGCGGTACGTGGTTCGCACGAGTCTAATTTGCATGTTAAAACCGACCGAACCAGCTACAACCCCGAAATAGGGAAGTTCACACAATTACACCTCGATGGAAACCCCGCAAAATGGCTACAAG
>CALCCU010000145.1 GCA_937900515.1 uncultured Gammaproteobacteria bacterium
TTGATTGAGCTGAAACTGATTCCATAGTTGTTCTCCGTCATAATATTGAAAGCCAGCTATGGGTGACTGCTGTAATAACAATGATTGTTTGTTAGGTTTCGCTTTTGCTACCACGGAGGTGGCGATCAATGCGCCAATTAGTTGAATTAGGTTTCTAAGGTTCATCATCTACTCCCTTTAAATGTATTTATGAGCGATTTCTCAGTTGGGCTTTACTGTCTCATAGTTAACTGTCAAATCGTGGGAGTGTCAGAATATTTTTTTAGTGTGCGTTGTAGTTCGTGTTTGACCTTATCGCGTAATTCGATGGGTGCAATGACTTCAACATCGGCACCATAACGTAATATATCGCGGAGTAATTCCCGATCATCACTATAAGGAACGGTGAGCAGGTAGTCGCCTTGAGCTGACCATGTTGAGCGTTGGTCAGGGTGCCAGTTCTCTCTGCTGATACGTTTGGCGATGGTTGAGGAAAATTTGAGTTGGGCTTGCTGGTTGGCTTGACCTGAAAAAATGCCATAGCCAGTTGAAACATGTTGAGTGATGCGGTCTGGGTCAACTTCTTGCGCGGGCATGGCATCGTCGGTAATCGATTGAATTGAATCAACAGAAAATGTTCTGAGTGCTTGCCTTAGATGGCACCATGCATCTAAATACCAGTTGTCGCGATAATAGACTAATCGTTGAGGGCTGATACTGCGTTGCTGGTAGCTGTCATCGTTCCAGCGCCAATAATTGATGCTGATTCTTTGGCGATGGAGTAAGGCATACGCTACGCGTTCAAAGTGTTCTGGCTCACAGGGACGTTGCCATTGATTGATGATTTTAATGCGTGATTGCCATGATGCATCGGTGACACTTTGTTGCTTGAGTAATTCGCCTAGCCGTTGTTTGATGGGGCTAAGCAGGTTTTTAATGGTGGTAGGTTGAAAGGATTCATTGAGCTGTTCCAAAATACCAAGGGCAACAATTTCTTTGGCAGTAAACCAGAGCCCAGGTAGTTCATAGTGATCATTATTAACTACGTCATAGTAATAACCTTGCCCTCTCTGGATGTGAATCGGTGCGCCCAGTATCTCTTTCATATTGCGCTGTAAGCGATGAAAGGTTTTTTCACTGCATTCTAGTTTTTCTAAAATAACATCAAGGGGTACAGGATAACGTCTACCTGATAGTAGTGTGTGCAATTCGAGTACTTTGGACATATCCATTGTCTGCCACTAAACCTATAATTATGGTAGTTATTTTAGTATAACCAAAAGCTCACCACATATCTCGATTAAAACTCTACAATTAAGAAATGACTATGCCCGCTAGTCTAGAGGCAGGTTAAAACTCACCAACGACACTGTTCAGATAGCACCACCATTTATCATGATAAGCTTCTGACTGTTC
>CALCCU010000146.1 GCA_937900515.1 uncultured Gammaproteobacteria bacterium
TTAGATAGCGACATTAGTTTTACAGGGCATAGAAGTGACTTACAAAATGTACTAGCAGTCTCAGATATAGTGTTATCACTTGCTAAACAGCCCGAAGCATTTGGACGAACTACTATTGAAGCTTTAAGCATGGGAGTTCCAGTTATTGGCTATGATCATGGTGGCGTAGCAGAACAACTGGCTATAGCACTACCTGAAGGTCAAGTTTCTGTTGGCGATATAGAAGCTGTAGCGAATAAAATTACCTCTTGGAAAAACGATGGAATGCCAACGGTAAATACCAAACATCCTTTTACACTTGAAAATTTATGTCAGCAAACCTTAAAGATTTATCAAACCATGCATGAGTGATAAAGACTAAACACTATGTCACTCTAATTTAGGAGAGCTGCACGCTGTAAAATAGTGCTCAGTTGCTTCTTTAAAAGCGCATTAGAAAAATACTGCTGGTAGCTAGAAAATGCTGCTTGCCGAGCTTGTTTGAGTTTTTCGGGCTGCGATGCAAGTTGAGCCAGCATGTCAGCTAAAGCTTGCGGGTTATTTGATGGCACAAAATAAATCCCCGAATTAGGGTTACCCTGTAATTGAGCTGGATAAGCTTCCGACTCACAAGACACGACAGGTCTTGCACACGCTAAAGCTTGGTAGACTTTATTTGCAATGACTCTACGCGTCTTCTCAGTAGTTCCAAAAATTCCTAAGCAAATATCAGCTTGTGCAATTTTCTCTGGTAACTGTTCATATGGAAGCCAATCGCTGAAATGCACATTCTTAATACCTATTAGGCTTGTCTGCACAGTTTCTCGCAATGGCCCATCACCTACAAAGTGCCATTCAACCTCATCACCTTCATATAGTTTTATTGCCTCAGCAATAATTTCTGGCCCTTGTAAAGCAATATAACTACCAAAGAAAAGGATTTGAACTGGCAAGTTTACATCTGAAATCATATTTCGAGGTTGGAATAGGGACTCTTCAGCTCCAACAGGCAAAACAGCAACTCGCTCAGCATTAACTTTCATTGTTTCTATATAAAAGTCAGCATGCTGTTGAGTATCAGCTAAAAGATAATCAGCCGCCTGCAACAAGCATTGTTCCCACTTTAAAAGCTTTTTGGCCTTTTTACTCTGCTCCGAGAACTTTTTTCGTTCAAATACTTGCTTATCATAAGCGCTAATTAATGGGTCAAAAATAAGAGGTAACTGTCGCCTTTTTGCCCAACGCTTAGCCGCGGCAAGATCTCGTTGTCTAAAACAAGGAACCCAAACAAGAGAAACATTACCAAGTGACTTAAAGTTAGCTTCTACGTCTGCTAAAGCGCTTACCTTAGGCTGAAAGTCAATGATTTTCCACCCCAACTCTACAAATAACTGCCGCACAATCCTATTACGTGAATAGTCAACATCAGATCGTCCCCACCACAAAACTACTTTATTGTTCATGAATAGCTACTATATTATTTTACTGCAATGCTATTTTTACCTTGGGTCTGGATATCATTCAAATAAAACACCATTACCAAAATAACAACAGGAAACCACCA
>CALCCU010000147.1 GCA_937900515.1 uncultured Gammaproteobacteria bacterium
CATCTTGAACCAATTGCACACGACAATAATATCCTTGCAATTGAAACTCAAGAAATTCATAACTGGCAAGATGTCACTGTCAAATCAGGTGATAATCTATCTTTAATCTTCTCTCGCGTAGGCTTGTCAGCACGGGATGTTTATAACGTCGCAAAATTAGGTAAAGAAATTAACCCTCTGCTTAATTTAAAGCCGGGGCAACTACTTCGCTTTGATATCGATGAGACTGGTGATTCAAAAAGTCTAAAACAAATTGAGCTTAAATTAAGCCAAGTAGCAACCTTCCATGTAAATAAAGATGGTGAAGGCTATCAAACAGAATTATTAACTCGCGACGTCGAAAAACGTCAAGCACATGCTGCTGCAATTATTTCTAGCTCTTTATTTGGGGCAGGTATTGAAGCAGGCTTATCTAATAAGTTAGTTATGGAATTGGCTTATATTTTCGGTTGGGATATCGACTTTGCCCTTGATTTACGAGAAGGTGATAGTTTTACAGTTATCTATTCTGAAGATTACCTTGATGGTGAGAAAATTGCTGACGGTAAAATCCTCGCTGCAGAGTTCACTAATCAGGGTAAAAAATTCAAGGCCATTCGCTACACTGATGATTCTGGCCATAGCGAATATTTTTCTCCTTCTGGTGACAGTATGAGGAAAGCATTTAGCCGTACTCCCGTTCACTTCTCGCGAATTAGTTCTAAATTCAACCCTATGCGTAAACATCCTAAATTAAAAGGTGTAACCCGCCCACATCGTGGTGTGGATTATGCTGCTAAAACTGGAACTCCTATTTTAGCAACAGGAGACGCTAAAGTTGACTTCGTAGGTAGAAAAGGCGGCTATGGACGAACGGTTGTGCTTACGCATGGCGGAAAATATACAACTCTTTATGCCCATATGTCTCGTTATAAAAAAGGTATAAAGAGAGGTAAGCGAATAAAGCAAGGTGATGTGATCGGTTATGTTGGCATGAGTGGTACAGCAACTGGCCCACATTTACATTATGAGTTCAGAGTAAATGGTGTACATCGTAACCCACTGACAGTTAGCTTACCAAAAGCAGATGCACTTAATAAGAAGTATAAAGCAGATTTCAAACAGAAAGCACAGCCTCTATTGGCACAGCTTGATAGTCTAAACAATACAGCACTCGCACTTAACGATTAAAAAGTAACGATGTACTATATTGGTGTAATGTCAGGTACCAGTCTTGACGGGATCGATGTTGCCATTACTGAATTTTCAAGTAATGGCTCTTTCCAGCTTATTGCAGCAAACACCTACTCTTTCCCTGATGAGCTTCATCGTAAAATAAAACGGTTAATTATTGAAGCTCATAGCAGTCTCCATGAGTTAGGCTGTATTGATATTGCCCTAGGTCAGCTTATTGGTAATTCTATTAATCACTTATTAATAGAACATAATATTCTAAATAGCGATGTTATGGCCATCGGTTCTCATGGCCAGACTATTTTTCATTATCCAATAAACGACACTCCTTTTAGTCATCAAATTGGTAATGCCAATGTTATTGCAGAATTAACAGGCATCACAACCATAGCTGACTTTCGTCAGCGTGATATTGCAGCTGGAGGTCAAGGTGCCCCACTAGTTCCTGCATTTCATAAGGCTCTATTTAGTTCAGATACTGAAGATCGTGTCATTATAAATATCGGTGGAATCAGCAATATAAGCTACCTACCCGCTTCAGCTGAACAGCCAGTGTTAGGTTTTGATACAGGTCCCGGGAATACATTGCTTGATCACTGGGTTAACGTACAATTAGGCCGAACATTTGATGCTTATGGAAAGTGGGCAGCTACGGGAAAAATTAGTGAACAGCTGCTATCTACTTTATTAAATGAGACTTACTTTACTAAATCTATACCCAAAAGCACTGGACGGGAACTGTTCAATCCAAGCTGGTTGGACAGCATGTTATCAGAATTTTCTGCTAATCTGGCAGCTGAAGATGTGCAAGCAACCTTGGTTGAGTTAACAGCACAAAGCATTGCTAAACATATTCACAAGTATACACCTAACAGTAAGACTATCTTCATCTGCGGTGGCGGAGCTCATAATACTTATCTCTTAAGTCGCTTACAAGAGATCCTTGAGCCAAAACGCATTACTACCACCGAAGATCTTGGTTTGCACCCAGACTGGGTAGAAGCATCTGCCTTTGCTTGGCTAGCCTACCGCACCATTAATAAAAAGCCGGGGAATTTACCATCGGTGACTGGCGCTGAACATTCCGTGGTTTTAGGTGCAATCTACCCAGCCTAATTAGGTGTTATTCGTCTAATGAACTTTCGTAAGCTTCTGCAGATAATAAAGACTCAATATCAGATGAATTATCAGGTTGAATTTTAAATAACCAGCCCTCGCCAAATGAGTCTTCATTAATTATTTCAGGCTCATCAACTAGCTTGGTATTGATTGCTGAAATTTCGCCACTGATTGGCATGTAAATATCCGATGCCGCTTTGACTGACTCAAGTAGCATGCATTCTTCTTTAGCCGAAAATCGCTGCCCTACTTCAGGTAATTCAGCAAATACCAAGTCACCTAGTAAATCTTGTGCGTGATCAGTAATGCCTACCATTACTTCTCCAGATTCTTCGAGTTTTACCCATTCATGGGTACGAGCATATTTTAATGAAGGAGGATTACTCATGTTCTACTACGTCCATACAATTCGTTTAAGTTTTTTAATCTAATAGCTGATGTTTCATCAACCATATCCCAATCAAAGCGCCAGATCCAGTTACCTTCTGTCGTCCCAGGAATATTCATTCTGTGTTCAGAATTCAGTGCTAAAATATCTTGCATAGGAATAACTGATAACTGAGAAACTGATGCGAGCGATGCTCGAATCAATAACCATGGAATCGTCTCTTGCGAACCACCTAAATATTCATAAATACGAGACTTTGTCTGCTCATCTAATTCTTCAAACCAACCTACGGTCGTATTATTATCATGAGTACCGGTATAACTGACACTATCTTGTGTGTGATGATGAGGTAGATAGGGGTTAGTTGCATCGTCACCAAAAGCAAACTGCAGTATTTTCATACCGGGCATAGCGTACTTTTCTCTTAGAGCTGTTACTTCGTCAGTAATAATACCTAAGTCTTCAGCTACAAGTGGTAATTCGCCAAAAGTATCGGTTAACTGTGCAAACAGCTGTTCACCAGGTGCTTTAACCCACTTACCATCAATCGCCGTTTCACAACTTGCAGGAATTTCCCAACATGCTTCGAATCCACGAAAATGATCAATTCTAATCAGATCAAACAGCTCTAGTTGAGTCTGTACTCTTTGCTTCCACCACGAAAAATCTTCACTAATGTGTTTGTCCCAACTATAAAGCGGGTTCCCCCAACGTTGACCAGTTTCAGAAAAATAATCAGGTGGAACACCTGCCACGCGAGTAGCTAGGCCATTGTCATCTAAGGTAAATAACTCAGGATTAGCCCATACGTCAGCACTATCATGAGCCACAAAGATAGGCATATCTCCAAATAATGAAATACCACGCTCATTTGCATAGGCTTTCAGGGCTTCCCATTGTTGGAAAAATAAGAACTGACCAAAGCGACGAATATTGAGCGCTTCCTCCCGCTCATCACGAATTTTCTGTATAGCATCATCATGACGGTCGCGTAATTCCTGAGGCCATTGAAACCATGCTGTTGTATGATTTAAGTGTCGGATCTCACGGTATAAAACATAGTCATCCAACCAATAGTTTTGCTGCTCACAAAAGTCATGAAATTGATTTCTTTCGTACTCTGTAGCTCGCTCAATAAATTGACGATATGCATGCACCAAAATGATTAAAAATGTATCACCAATAAATGGCTCGCCATCCGTCCACGGCTGAGATTTAACAGTATCTAAACATATTAACTTGGCATTAACGGCGTGCGCTGACAAACACTGATAAGGAGAGCCATCACTATGAGTGGGGCCAAGCGGCAACATCTGCCAGACTGAAACGCCAGATTCATGTAAAAAATCAACAAACTTGTATGCATCTTGCCCTAGAGTACCTGATGGTAAACTAGTTATATGCAGTAAAACTCCAGAGCGTCGCTGTTCAAAAATTTTTGCCTGTTTCATCAACTATTTGCCTCGACGCATTGTGCCACCTTGCTCAATACCCCCACCACCTTGAGATACTGTCTCAGAGAGGCTTTGTGGTACTTCAACGCCTAGCATTTGATATAAATTGGACAAATGCAATCTAAATAATCGTTCAAAATCACTCACACTGTCTGCTGAATTGTAATCACCAAACCACCAGAACCAGTCAGAACCTTCACAAATAGCTAATTGTCTTTCCAAAGCTACTCGAGTGTCGTTATCAAATGAATTCTCACTCATAACTTGATCATAAGTCGCTTTCGCTTCACTCAATAAATCCCAGCCTCTGTTTTTATCAGGGTCTCCAATCCAGGTTGAAAATGATCCATAAACCCAGCTACCAGCTACCATTTTGGGTAATAGGGTAGGCTTTACACCCGAACTCAACGATTCAGAGAATGTTGTTAGCTCTATTTCAGGGTGCTCAGATAACCGTTTATAAAGGGCTTGTAGGAAGTAGAAGCCATTGTACGAATAATATTCCCATGCATTCTCCCCATCTAAGATGACCGAGACAACGCGATCACTGTCCTCTTCTGAATCTGATTTAATAGTTAACAAATGATTGATAAAGTCATTAACAGCATCATCAGCCCCCCACTTGGTATAATTAAAACCAATTAGATCTGATAAACCATCATTCCTGAAAAAACACGCAGGTGATGCTCCCGGTAATTTATAGGGTTTGTGTACGCTGGCATCTGGCATTTCTGAAAGGTTAAAGCTATTTCGTAATACATTTTCGCCTGTTGCTGCCCAGTTGAACCCATGGCGAGAGATCAACTTCAAAGTATCTTCGGAAACTGCCCCCTCTGATGGCCAACAACCTTTTGGTCGAAAGCCAAAGTATGATTCAAATACGCGCAAACCTTCTTCCATATGCCAATGAGAACGTTCTTTACCACCAGGGTAGTTCGTTATCTGAGGTAGCGGAGCATCAGGCATCGCTTCCAATGTTGTATTAATATCTAACATCAGAGGAATAATTGGATGTGCATATGGTGTTACAGAGAGCTCTACTCTTCCTGTTTCAGCTAAACGTCTATAGCGTGGAATGAGATCATGTAGTAATTCGCCAATGACAATCATAAGCTGACGACGGTCATGAAATGTAAAATGTTTTCCTTTTTTCATTAATGCTTGGATGCGAACATCAGAGCGCTTAATTGATTCACCCATCCATGCTAAATGATACCAAACCACTATATCGATCATGAACTGATCATTGATATAATTTAACTGCTCGGGGTCTTTCAAATAAGCTCGAGCCATAGATGCTAATTTAGAAAAATGAGGAAATGGTGCAATCAACTTTTCATCATTTGCTCTCAAACAATCGCTAATTAATTTTTTCCGCTCTTCTGCATGTGCAGGTTGAACGGGCGAGTCTAATGCAATTAATAATGGATCTTTCAGTCTCCCTGTCCCCTTAAATCGAGAACTAACCTGCTCATCATAATCAGCAATTTGCTCAATCAATGTTGGAGCAAAATTAACGACTGCCTTTGCACCTGGCACATTTTCTAAATGCCAAGCCATATCCACATAATCTTTTATAGCATGGAGATAAGTCCAAGGCAGCTGATACATGCCCCCCATTGGTTCACTATATTGTGGCTGGTGCATATGCCAGCATAAAACAACTTTTAATTTATCTGACATAACGATAGTGTTGTCCTAACATTTCAGGGGTAACTAATACCACGCCATTAGGTGATATTTCATATTTTTCAGCATCTGCAACAGGATCTTCACCAATCACAGTTCCTTCTGGCACTACACATCCTTTATCTAATACAACTTTTGTAAGGCGGCAATTCCTACCAATACTGACATTAGGCAGTACGACACAGTTTTCTATTACAGAAAAGCTATGTACTTCAACTTTAGAAAATAATACCGAATGTCTAATGGTTGAACCTGAAATGATACATCCGCCGGAGATCATAGAATCAACAGCCATGCCTCGACGGTCGTCATCATCAAACACAAATTTGGCTGGCGGTAATTGTTCCTGATGGGTCCAAATAGGCCATTCAGAATCATAGAGATTAAGCTCAGGTGTGACCCCAATTAACTCTAAATTAGCTGACCAGAATGCATCAATAGTACCTACATCTCTCCAGTAGCCAGGATCATTACCCTGAACATCCTTATAAGGAAAAGCAATTACCTTATAGTTTTGAATAAGAGATGGGATAATATCATGACCGAAATCATTACTTGAACCTGGCGTATCAGCATCTTTAATCAACTGCTCATATAAGAACTCTGCATTAAAAATGTAGATCCCCATAGAGGCTAAAGCTATATCGTCTTTTCCAGGCATTGGTGTTGGATTTTCAGGTTTTTCATCAAATGCTACTACTCGACGGTTTACATCCACAGACATAACACCGAAAGCTTTCGCTTCTTCCAAAGGAACACTCAAACAACCGATAGTCATATCAGCGTTCTGAGCTACATGCTCAGCCAACATATCACCATAATCCATTTTGTAGATATGATCACCAGCCAGAATAACTACATATTTGGGAGTATGGTTTCTTAAAATATCAATATTCTGGTATACCGCATCTGCTGTACCTGAATACCAACCCCGCGATGTTTGCTGTGAAGCGGGGAGTAACTCAACAAACTCTCCCATTTCACCACGCATATATCCCCAACCCTTTTGTATATGCCGCATCAAAGAATGGGCTTTATATTGGGTTAAAATACCTACCCGACGAATACCAGAGTTAACACAATTGGAAAGGGGAAAATCAATAATACGAAACTTACCACCAAAAGGGACGGCCGGTTTAGCTCGCCAATCTGTTAGTTGCTTTAACCTTGAACCTCTTCCTCCAGCTAAAATTAGTGCTAAGGTATCACGAGTAAGACGACTAACGAATCGCGTGCTATTATTGTCCGACATTCAGCTTCTCCATAGAGTGTTAAGCAACATATATTCAGGTCTAAGTACTAGCCTGCCACAAGCAGGCTATTGACTTCAACAAAAATTTAAAGGAACTTCATTATTATGGTTTTAGTAAACAAACTAACTGAAGACTTAATCAAAATCATAGAAGCTCGCCACCATGATCCCTTTGAAATTTTGGGTGCTCACAAAACAGGATCACATACTACTGTTACCGTTTTTTTACCTGATACTGAAAAAGCACTAATCAATGACAAACTCGTTATGCAACGCATTGAAGGAACTGATGTTTTCCAATGGAATGGAGAGAGTAAAGAAGTAGCCGAACACTACATTATTAACCGAACTAATAGTAGTGGAATAAGCGTTCATCACTATGACCCATACAACTTTTTACCACAAATATCTGAGTTTGATTTACACCTATTTTCAGAAGGTAAACACTGGCATGCCTATCGTATTTTGGGAGCTCATGCTCACCAAGTAGATGGCATTGACGGCGTATTATTTGCCACATGGGCACCCAGTGCGCAACGTGTCAGTATTATTGGTGACTTTAATCAATGGGATGGTCGAAAACATCCAATGCGTATCCGTGGAAGCAGTGGTGTCTGGGAATTATTTATTCCTGGCCTTACAGTCGGGGAACTATATAAATTTGAAATCAAGAGTAATGATGGCTCTCTTCATTCAAAAATGGATCCTTATGGCCAACAGTCAGAACTACGCCCTGGCACAGCCTCAATTATTGCCAAAACAAGTGAACATGAATGGCAAGACAAAGATTGGATGGCTCGCCGCGAAAAAAGTGACTGGCTACATTCTGCTCACTCAGTTTATGAAGTTCACATGGGCTCATGGCAGCGCAATGAAGTAGGTGATTTTCTAACTTATCGCGAAATGGCAGATCAGATGGTGCCTTATGTAAAAGAACTTGGCTTTACACATATAGAACTTTTACCAGTGACAGAACATCCTCTTGATATTTCTTGGGGTTATCAAACTACAGGTTACTTTTCACCAACGAGCCGCTTTGGTACACCTGATGATTTCCGTTACTTTATTGACCAATGTCACCAGAATGACATCGGAATAATTTTAGATTGGGTACCAGGTCATTTCCCTAAAGATGCTCATGGACTGGCTAGATTCGATGGTAGCGCGCTCTATGAACATGCAGATCCACGTCAGGGTGAACATCAAGATTGGGGAACCTATATATTTAACTACGGCCGCAGTGAAGTAACAAACTTCCTATTATCTAGTGCATTTTACTGGCTTGAAGAATTCCATATTGATGGACTCCGTGTCGATGCAGTAGCATCTATGCTCTACCTAGATTATTCACGTGAAGACGGTCAGTGGGTCCCCAATCAATATGGTGGCCGTGAAAACCTTGAAGTAATTGAGTTTCTAAAACACATGAATAGTGTTCTTCATCAAGAGCACCCTGGTTGCCTAATCGCTGCTGAGGAATCAACATCCTATCCAATGGTATCAAGACCTGCACATATGGGTGGCCTAGGCTTCTCGATGAAATGGAATATGGGTTGGATGCATGACATTTTAGAATATATGCAGCAAGACTCCATTCATCGCCGTTATCATCACGATTCACTGACTTTCGGCTTGCTTTACGCCTTTACCGAAAACTTTGTTCTACCATTTTCACATGATGAAGTAGTTCATGGTAAAAAGTCTATGGTTAATAAAATGCCTGGTGATGAATGGCAGCGTTTTGCAAACCTCAGATTACTTTACACATTAATGTTCACCTATCCAGGTAAAAAACTCTTATTCATGGGCTCAGAATTTGCCCAAGGGACGGAGTGGAACTGCGAAAAAGCTTTAGATTGGTATGTATTGGATTACCCACTTCATAATGGCATGAAAACACTGGTGGGTGATTTAAACAAGTTGTATACATCCACGCCAGCTCTATATCGTCACGAGTTCGATCCTCATGGCTTTGAATGGTTAGACTGTAACGATAGAGAACAATCAATTCTTAGTTACATTAGAAAAGATGAGGAAAACTACGTAATTTCTGTTTTCAACTTTACACCTGTTGTACGTGAAAGTTACCGAATTGGTGTTCCAGATTTAAGTACTTATAAAATTATTCTTAACTCTGATTCTGAGTATTATGGTGGCAGCAATACTGCGAACGAATTTACGATTCAAGCAGAATCGATACCTTGGTCTGATAAACCTTATTCCATTGTTATAAATTTACCACCACTAGCAGGTATCGTACTTCACAAAGCGTAAACCAAGATATCTCAAAGCCTACTTAAAAGTAAGTAGGCTTTGAGTACTAGTTACTCACCCATTTCGTATGGGGCACTATCCAAATGTCTTTCGTCCATTTCATAGATAGTATCAGCAGAACCGACAATAAGTGGGTCAGGCATGCAAGCAATTTTGACATCTTTGTTAGGATAATCAGCTTGAGAAAGAACGTGGCGTATGGCGTTTAATCGAGCACGTTTCTTACAATCTGACTTCACAACAGTCCATGGAGAATCTTTTGTATCGGTATAAAAGAACATTGCTTCTTTGGCTTCGGTGTAGTTATCCCACTTGTCCAATGAAGCTAAATCAATATCGCTAATCTTCCACTGCTTCAGCGGATCGGTTTGTCGAGCATGTAGACGTCTAAGCTGTTCATTTCTACTCACAGAAAACCAAAGCTTAATCAACTTAACACCACTTCGTGTAATCATCCTTTCAAAATCAGGACACTGACGCATAAACTCTAAATACTCTTGCGGACTACAAAAGCCCATCACTCGCTCAACACCTGCACGGTTATACCATGAGCGATCGAGTAAGACGATTTCCCCTTTTGTTGGTAGGTGTTCAATATAGCGTTGAAAGTACCACTGTCCCTGCTCTCGCTCATCAGGCTTTTCGAGTGCAATGACAGGTGCACCACGAGGATTTAGATGCTCAGTAAACCGTTTAATTGCTCCCCCCTTACCCGCTGCATCACGACCTTCGAAGATAATGACATATTTCTGTCCAGTTTCTTTTACCCAATGCTGAAATTTTGCTAACTCAATTTGTAGTAATTCTTTCTCTTTTTCATACTTTCTTTTTTTCATCATTTTCTTATAAGGATAATTAGCCGTTGGGAAAATAGATTTTTTAGGAAAGTCAGTAACTTCTTGATTAGATGCTAGATAATTAGTGCCTTCATGGGCAAGTGATACGTTTAATGCATTTTCTGTTATGTCAGACATAAAATTGAGTTCCTAATAGTAAAAAGCATTGGGTAAAAGAAACTGGACAGAAATATGT
>CALCCU010000148.1 GCA_937900515.1 uncultured Gammaproteobacteria bacterium
AAGCTTAACTGAAAAAGCGACTGAATTCGGACACGGCTGCTCGCGGTGTTCGATAACTATTGATAGCAGCGTCTTTATCTTCAAAACCCAAGGCCATGCCGCCGAGTAAGCTTACAGTGTCGTCATAGCCTAATAAGGTCTTAATCTGCACAGGGTAGTCAGCGAAGGCTGCTTGAGGGCAGGTGGCTAAACCTTGTTCTTGCGCCGCTAACATCAGTGATTGCAAAAACATGCCATAGTCTAAAAATGAACCGGCTTCCATCACCTTGTCGATAAAAAACAGCAGCACGACAGGCGCATCAAAAGCGCGAAAATTAGCGGCCCATTGTGCTTTTCGTCCTTCAGTATCTGCTTTTTCAATATTGGTACTTGCATAAAGCTGCAATCCACACGCACGACGTCGTTCGATATAAGGTGTTTTCCACGTTGAAGGATAATAAATGTAATCGGGCTTCGTTTCATCACCAGCATAAAAAGCCTGTTCAAGCAGCTGCCCCAATTTTTGTTTGCTATCACCTGTAAGCACAGCAACTTGCCAAGGCTGAGTATTGGCGCCAGAAGGCGAATAACTCGCAGCCGTTAATAAGGTTTCTATTTGCTCAGTAGAAACGGCTTGTTGTGTAAAGGCTCGTGTTGAATGGCGTTGTTTTAAGGCATCGATAACATGCATTTTGGGCTCCAATTATTTACTCTTTATCAAAACTATCAACAATGATAGCGCCCATAGATGCAGGCATAGTGATGACAATAAGACGCTTGAGCGCGATGGCGGGTTCCGAAAATAGTGGGAATTTATCCAAGGCAAATAAAATAAGTGCCACAATGAATGCTGCGATTAAATAGGCAATAATAATTCTGAGTATGAAAACGGGGACACGATATTTGATATTGGCTTGAAATACATTTTCATAAGCAAAAAAGCTTAGAAAAATAACCGATAAAATAAAAATTGCCAAAAGATTTATGAGGGGTAGTGTCTCACCTAGTTTCCATGCTTCTTCTGAAAAGGAAATAGGAACGGCTAAAGCAAACGCCCCAATAGAGACTTGGCTTGCATCTTCTAAATTAAAACTTAGATTCATGTTGTGGTCCTAATATTAGGGCAATGTAAGACTAAATAAACTAGTCACTTTGGCTCAGGTAACAATGGTGGAGTAGCATCCATATATTTTAAGTAGTCACTCCAAATAGTATGAGTACGCTCTTTGGTCAACTGCAACATGCAGCTACTAAACATAACTCCACGAATTGTGCCTCTAGACCACTTTTCATAAATGGCATAACAATGAGACTTTCGATAATTGCTCCAAGCAAACTGTGATTTTTGAAGTGCCTCGATTACATTTTTTTCTTCCAAGCAAACTGTGATTTTTGAAGTGCCTCGATTACATTTTTTTCTGAAGCATATTTTTGTTCAGCAGTAGCAATATAGGTTTTTAATTCTGTTTCTGCAATGTCTAATGTTCGTCCTGCACAGACATTTATTTCGATGGTCGTTAAGGCATTATCACAGTCCAGTTCCTTGGATTGAGCAGAGTAGGAAAAAGCGAATATTAAAATGTAAATATATAGTTTCATGATCTTACTCAACGCGGAGGTAGAAGGGGGGCAAAATAAAGAATTAATGTCCGTATTAAAGCGTTCTTTAGTAATTTTCTATTGATAAAAATTGCCAAGTCTAAAATTATGTTTTGTGTCGAACATGACACTGTTTCGAATCTGAACGAGTTAAGGTACTGCAAGCCTAGACGCTTTCCTGCGCTGAATTGAGCTTCTTATTATGGCTTCCATTCTAGTTGTTTCCCATTATCTTTTACAAGAACGATAAACTCTTTTTGAGAGTCATATTTACTTTAGATATGAAATTTATCTAGTGTGTTGTTTAACCATAATAACCAGAGCTATTCCACCCAGAATAGCGACGGAGGCTAGGGCCAATCGTAAAGTTATGGGCTCGCCGAGAAATACGATGCCGCCCAGAGCAGCAATGACTGGAACACTGAGCTGCACTGTTGCTGCATGAGTGGCATTAAGCGCAGGTAATGCTGCGTACCAAATGGCATAACCTAATCCAGAAGCCAGTGCCCCAGAGGAAATCGCGTACCAAAATCCGGCTGTATCTAGAGAGATGTCCTTCAATGTTAATAGACTCACTACTGCCACGATAGGGACGGTGCGCAGGAAATTACCAGCTGTTACCTTAGTAGAATTACCTAAACCTTTTCCACGTAAGGAATAGATGCCCCATGCAAACCCGGCGATCAACATTAATATGGAGCCAGATAGTGGCGGTGCTGTGAGACCAGGCAGCAATAGGACAATAAGCCCACCGAACGCGAGGGTAAGGCCAAGGAGTTGCAATTTGAGAAGGCGTTCTCCCGCCCAAATTCCATATCCGATCATCGTCGCCTGAACAGCGCCAAAAAGTAACAGTGCTCCTATTGCTGTGGGTAAGCTCACATAGGCAAAGGAAAAGCCAGCGGCATAAGTGAACAAGGCAAATGCTGATATCCAGTTGCCTCGGCCGCTCTGAGTGCCACTTCTTATTTGTATTACTAGCCAAAGTGTAATCGCACCGGAGAGCAGCCGGATTGCCGTGAAACTTGCTGCGTCAATACTGGTGTGTAACAGCGCGGCACGGCAAAGCAGCGAATTGCCTGCAAATGCGATCATGGCCAGCGATGTTAGTGAAACTATGCGGACATATGACATCTCAACCTCTTAAAGACAGCAATCGTTAGGTGGTTTAGACCCAAACCAATCAAATAGACGGCTTTGTACCATACCTCTTATCTCCGTTTTGAATAGGTGCAACAATTACTGATAATGCTTTTGTCTCGATAGGGTGAGTAGACAAGACCTTGTTCCATTTTTACCTAAACGTTATTTGGTGAGTACCTGTTTTACTAAACCTGCAACTTGCCGCGCTCTACCTGGGCGTGGATGCGTTCCTGCAAGTACTCTGAGGCCCCAGATATTGTTCATAAGAAATGCCGCGAGAGTCTCACAATCGACATCGGATCCCAATTCACCTTTTTCTTGTGCTTTTTTTAACGAAGTAAGAAAAATAGATTCAAGCTCTTCAAAGTGTTTATTGATATGTTCACGTACCTGAACATCACGCCTAGAGAGTTCCAGTACGGTATTAACCAGAAAGCAACTATTCTGTTCAGAACGTGACTCGATAATGTCTACCAATTGGTCAAAATACGCTTCGATAGCACTCAAAGGTGAGTCAGCATTTTTCAGGTATTGACTCAATTTATCTGCACTGTCTGCTCCATATCGATCTAGGGTGGCTAGGAAGAGCCCTTGTTTAGACTCAAATGCCGCGTATAGACTGCCCGGCTTCAGCTTAGTCGTTTCAACAAGATCGGCCATACTAGTAGAGCAATAGCCATGCTCCCAAAAAGCTTGCATTGCCCTGTCCAAAACCTTGTCACGGTCGAATTTTGCTGGTCTAGCCATTACTACTCCGAATAGTTAAAACTGATTATCAAGCCATTCTAATCTAAAGTTATTGAATGATTACTCAAAATAATACTTGAACATTCATTCAATAACAAATAACATTGTTGAGTGATCATTCAATAACTAATAGGAGCTACCCATGCAAACTCTACAATCTACAATCGATGAATATAACGCTAAAAAAGGAGAATCAATGCCGGCTGAAGTGCTGGAAACCATGGCCAGAACTACATCCGAACTTAAAGGATCTGGGATTGAAAACAAGGCACTTCGAGCAGGAGATCGCATTCCAGATTTCAGCCTTCCCAATCAGTATGGGGAGATCCGTCGCCTTGCCGATTATCTTGCAGAATCCCCAGTGGTACTGAATATTTATCGGGGGGGCTGGTGTCCTTATTGCAACTTTGAGATGAAGGCGTTAGCTGATGCATTGCCTGAAATTAAGGCTACTGGCGCTCGCCTTATAGGCATGTCTCCAGAAAGCCCTGAGCATGCTCAGGATACCGCAGCACAAAATAATATCGGAATCGAAATTCTTAGCGATGCTGGTAACGTCGTCAGTGAGAATATGGGGCTGGTATTTAGTCTAGCGGAAGAGTTGCGCCCGATCTACCTCGGGGCTGGTCTCGATATTCCTGCTCACAATGGTGATGATACCTTTCTGTTGCCTGTACCGGCGACATACATCATAGGAATGGACGGGATTATTAAATTCGATTTTATTAATGCTGACTACACACATCGCTTAGAGCCACAGGATATTGTTGCGATCCTTAAAGAAATGTAACTAACTAAACCTTGTGATTAGACTATCAGTGACTGCAATAGAGATATCTAGGAACATTACCTGTTAGATTTCGCCTTTTAAATAAAGACGCTGACTCTAATTTCATTGGCAAAAATTAACCCTATGACCTAGAGAAGCTTTGAAAGCTGATCGGTATGAACTGCGTTCTGCCGACAGCATTCCTAGCTTCTCTTTTTTAACCTGTTTTTGCCAGTTTGAGTATTGTTGAAAACTCATGATTTTAACATGCTGATATCGGATTACTTTCTTTGTTGTGAAGCGACTTGTTACGCTGGTATTTTTCTTAAGAATACTCAGCTGGCCAGAAGTCCCTGCACGAATTATTGGTTCAAAATCTCTTCGAGCCAATTTAGAAATCTGGCTGCACTTCTAGTTTCGAAGCTGTCCTTATTGGGTACGTAATAGCACAAGTCTGATTTGACTGATTGAGTTTCAAATTGCTGTAGTAGGTTAGCTTTTAACAGCCTTTTAGTGAGAGTAGTAGAACAGAACACAAGTCCATTTCCGGCCATAGCCTGCTGGATCCCGAAAAGCTCTTGATCAAATTTTTTTAATTTAATATTAGAGCTATCCAGTCCATTTATTTCCAGCCAAGCAGCCAGTGGAGGATCCGGTAAGGATTTATTTTTCCACTCCGTGGTAAATAGGGTGATGGGTTCATTTGACCAAGAAGGAGACCTCATGCCATAAGCACCGAATACATTGAATGACTCAGCGCTAATGACATCAGAACTCTCGGCTACTGCGACATCTCCGAACCGAATTGGAATAAGATATGATTGGTTATCAATCGATTCACCGGTCGATATTTCCATAGAAATATTGGGGTTGGCTTGTTCAAATTCATGCTGGCAAGGGATCAGCACCATCGCTGCTAATGATGAAGTCGTTGTCACCCTGACCCCAGTGCTAGCCTTCATGATCTCTTCCAAAGCACTATCAATTTTACGGAATCCCTCCGAGGTTGCTTTCGCCAATCTTAAGCCTGTTCCAGTTAGTGATATCCGCCTTCCCAGTCGATGAAACAAAGTTACATTTAATCGACTTTCTAGGTTGCTAATATGGTGTGAAATGGCTGTTGGCGTCAGCGAAAGTTCTTCTGCAGCTAGCTTAAAGCTTCCCTGACGGGCAGCGGACTCAAAGGCTTTCAGAGCCTGTAACGATACTTGCAAACTGAATCTCCAAATTAACAACTAGTTTATAGATGCTATAGATGAATTAAACTCATCTATAAGTGTGATTTTTTCGTTTGTACTACTCTATAGAAGCCCGCAAAATAGCTCCTGTTATTAGTCAATAAAGGTCATAAACATGAGAACATTATTACACATCGACTCAAGCGTTAGAACTGCTAACAACCCAAACCCAGATCACGATTCGATATCCAAAAGTATCGCTCTTCGATTTATTAATACATGGAAACAGAGAGCATGCCGACCAGCCCGAAGATGAGTATATTTATCGTGACGTTGGAGCGAATCCACCTGACTTTATTACTCAGGATTGGATTGGCGCGGTGTTTACGCCTGAAGAAAAAAGAACCTCGGCACAGAAAGAAAGGCTGGCACTATCAGATAAACTGATAGCGGAAGTGTCGGCAGCCGATGTTATCTTGATTTCTTCACCAATGTATAACTACGGTATGCCAGCTCAGCTAAAAGCGTGGTTCGATCAAATTGTACGTATAAACAAAACGTTTGATTTCGATCTCTCACGAGGAGACTTCCCTTTACAGCCTTTACTCTCAGGCAAAGTATTGGTTGTAGTGACTTCCAGCGGAGAGTTTGGTTTTGAAAAAGGAGGTATAAGAGAAGATTCAGGTCACCTGACACCGCACCTACGGACGCTGAGTAAATATTTAGGGGTGGACATAATGTATGAGATTGCCTCTGAATACCAAGAATTTGGTGATGACAGACATCGAATTTCAGTAGCCAATGCAAAAGAGCGAGCGGAAAGTATTGCATCAGAACTGAGTACTTCATCCCTAGCTTCATCATCAAAAAAAGAGGCTACAAATGTGTAACCATATTTTGAATGAACGTTTCATAAAATATGGAGAAAACGTTATTGACTTGGCTATTAGCAATGTCAAGGCTGGTGGTTTGCCATTTGCCGCTATTATCGTTCATCAGGATGGAGAAATGATTGGCAAAGGGGTAAATCAAGTCGCCAAGAATATGGACTGTACTGCACACGCTGAAATTCAGGCAATAAGAGAGGCTTCTCGGAATAAAAAAAACGTTTCTTTAAAAGGTGCGACATTAATTGCTTCAGGAGAGCCTTGCGCTCTCTGTTATATGGCAATCCGTATAGCTGAGATTATGAAGGTCATTATCGTATCGAATAGGTATGAGTCGGAAAAACATGGGTTCGATTATCTTTGGACTTATCAATATTGCAATACCAGCCTCTTTGATGAGCTTGAGATTGTGAAGCTAGATAATGACAGGAAATTGCTCCCATTCCAGTTAGCCAATCCTAATTTCAGTGGTTAAGGTTAGTAGTTTCAAACTTTCATTGAGTTTCGGTTTAGTAAACGCATTCGCAAGATGAGCGTTTTAACAGGGGGCTGCATAACGCTCAAGAATAAGAATTTGCCTGAGTGATGTAAGGCTTTTGTGGTATTCGCCACAAGCCAAAAGCCACGGAGAAAAGTTACTTTCGAGCTAGTGGTTATGGTTTTGTAGACTTTTTGCTTCCAGTACCCGGATTTTCTTCACGCTCAAGCATGGCCATGAACTTTTCAAAACGCCCTTGCCTTGTTTCCGGTTTCTTTGCACTTATAAGTCCGTATGCAATGACATAACGACTCGACTTATTAAGAGTTTCAAAAAAACGCTTCGCCTTCGGGTTACAATCCAGTGTAGTTAGGAAGTCTTCAGGAACTTCCATTTCGCTGACCACATATGCGTTTTCCCATCGAGTATCAGCTTTGGCAGCATCAATATGCACTAAACCATGCTCTGTCATTCGGCCTTCTCTAATCAAGCGCTCGGCATGCTCTCTGTTTCTCTTTGACCAGTTGCTTCGCACTTTACGAGGAGTAATTCGCTGTAGATAAGCGTGCTCATCAATTGATTTTTTAATGCCGTCTATCCAGCCCCAGCACAATGATTCAATCACTACATCATCCCAAGTCACACTCAAAATACGAGTCTTTTTTTTGAAAATTTTTACCCAAAGCTCACTTTCAGTAGCGTGATTCACTTTAAGCCATCGACCAAGGTCTTTCGATGTTTCAAAGCTCATAATTTTCGATGGATTGGGTTCTGGCATAATGTTAGTTTCTTCTTAGAGATAAAGCGTCCGATAGCGGACTTGGCGTTGTTCAGGTACTTAACCTAATTGTAGATAAATATCGCGAGGCACTATATCAGTTCAATAGGCTTTCCAACCGTATTATACCGATAGTTCGACCAAGGATAGTCCGCAGCATACTCAACCATATTTGCTCTTACAGGGTTTAAATCAATATGGCGCGCAACCGTTATACTTACCTAGCTCCTTCTAAAAAAGCATCGGTCAATTTAGGGCCTCGCTTATCGGGGTGTTTATATTTTTTAAGTACTTGATAAAAAGCCTCGGAAATCTTGCCTTTCGTAAAGTCTACCGCTAGCCCATTGCATTGCTGAGGCGTTATTGCACCTAGCTTAGTATTACTCGGGAAATAGGTAAAAGAATTTGCGTTAGGTACAAACTGCAAAAAGCCACGCACATTGAAAAAATGTATTTCTTTGTCACGATCGTATTTCACCATTGATTCGCAGTTTGTCGGGCGCCAGTTGGGACTGTACATGCTGAATTCTAAACTGGCCACATTTCGCTTGTTTCCCACCCTCGATTTTGACGAAAATAGCACCGACATCAAACAATCGTATTGTGGAAAGTATGCCATGCCCGGCAGCACATCACCTGAAGCATAGCCAGGCCATGCAATCACTTCTATCGTGTCTCCATTTAAGTCACCTTTCCACGCACCTTCAATACTTTTATAGCTTGCCCCCTCTGTGCTTGTAAATGATTTTAGCGTCGTTGCCTTTTCTGCACTTTCTTTGTACAAATTAGGGCACGACATTGTGACTTTGGTCTTGGCCGCTTCAATTTCACGTTGTTGAGCATATACCTTGATAGAATTTAGCTGAGATGCTTTTGTCGCCTCAATGATATGAGCGTATTTTCTCTTTTCGGCAGTTTCGAGCGCCTGACGCTGCTGTTCAAATATCGGGTTGATATAGGGTGCTTCATTATTATTAAATCTATAGAGGTTCTCGTATACGGCTGCGACGTCTTGGCTAGCGCACTGTCCTGAAAGAGTATCGCGCATGAATGCCACAGAGTTAACGGTTGCATTGATCACTTTTTCCGCACTTTTCCACGGCATACGGCCTTCTTTTTTTGCTTCAAATAAATCCTTGAAGTACGTTACGCTGATGTCTGACGCGAGTTCATCTTCGTAGCGCGTAAAACTCATGTAGTGTTTGTTTGCCACTCTGACTTGAGAAACATGGGTATCACCTTCCCACCAAATGTGATTTTGATATTTCCATTCTGTGGAAGTGATGGTGCGTAACGTATAGTTTTGCAGCGCATTACCACAAAAAGCCGAATAACCATGAAGAAAGTCGACATAGAAACGTTTAAATAACAGACTTTTGGAAAGTTCAGAAAACTCACCATTTCGCAACGAGCTATAAATTTGCGAATAGGCGGCTGAATTTGGTGTTTTGCCATCATTTTCCAAACAGTGTTGATACCCGTCTTTTTTACATTTCCGGCAATGGCTATTACCCAATTGAACGTGACGAGCATAGCTGTTGGCTGGTGTCGATTCTGTACTGGCTTGTTTGCGAGCTAAGGCATAATAATCGTTAGTGTATGTCTGCCAATCCTCGTCGATTAGTAAGTCAGCATAGTAATCGTTTTGACACTGACACCATTGTTCGTCAGCTTCACTACCACTTAATTTTGCGGCTGTCATACAGGCAACTTTGAGACTGTCGTCTCTAATTGATTGCGCATGAGCATTTGAGCCATAGACAAGTGCTAGAAGCAATGCCAAAGAAGGTAAAAAGTAATTAATCATTTGGAGGATCCTCAGCAGGGTCACTCTACAATAGTCTAAACAGTGTGCGTGGGCAACGGCGCTTGTTAAGCATTTACAATTGCCTCTATTTCCTTCCACAAGGTTTCGCATAAATTAGAGCGATAAACAGAGCTTTTGAATGTGGGGTGCTCATTTTTATACATACTCAACAGGCTAGTATTATCTTGCGCTACACAAGCCCTTAAATTCGCCAAGCGATCAGCGGCCTTAACTAATAGAGCAAGTTCCAGCTCACCACCTACCTTGGCCATTTTATCGTAGGTTTTTGCTTTTCTTTCTTTGCGGTTTGCACCGGGCTCATCCGTCAAGACCGCTACACATTTAGAAGTAAAAGAATCGAATTCGTTTTCAATTTCCTCTAGTTCAGTCTCTGTGTCCTCCACAACATCATGTAAATACGCTACCGTTATTGCTTTATCACCATATTTAGATGCGATCTCCGCTACTTCGTCAAGGTGTACGAAATAGGGAAGGTCGCCGTATTTTTGTTCGCCGTGGCGTTCTACTGCGAATTCTCTCGCTTTCTCTTTCATTCCTGTCCAGTGTAGACGCTTATTCGCCCTCTTCAAAATGTGTAAAAACTTCGGCACCAGTCATATTATGTGTTTCATTTTTAAACTCATAGTATTCTGGTTTTTCGTCAATAAATATTTGATGCGTAAACTGAAAGTCATCCTCAGTTTTGAGTAAGCCAATTGGGAGATGATATTGGTTATTGGGCTTAAGGTAGTAAAATAAGTGGGTACCGCACTTACTACAAAACCCTCTCTCTGCCCACTCTGAAGACGCGTACCGCGTTACGCTGGCTTCATCTGAAATTTTCACTGAATCAGCGCAATCAATTGCTAACATAGGGCCACCGGACCAAGTCCTACACATACTGCAATGACAAGCCGCTAACTCACTACTGACATATTCTACTTCTAACTTGATGGAACCACACAAGCACTGACCCATGCCTTTCATATCATATCTCCTCTAATTTGTGTAACGTACGCGAAACCTAA
>CALCCU010000149.1 GCA_937900515.1 uncultured Gammaproteobacteria bacterium
ATCTACAGGAACGTTTTCTGCACTTAAAATCTTCTTTCCAGCGTCTTCAACAACGTCGACGTGATTGTTTAAAAGGTCAAAAATGGACCGAATTCGCAAGGGTTCAGGGCGGTATGTTTTCCTTTGAAATTACGAATAATGGGGATGGTTGGCACCCACATATTCACATGGTGGCCTTGCTTGATGACTGGATTGATCAAAAGGCACTTTCTGAGGAATGGCAGGCTATAACGGGTGATTCGTTCATTGTCGATATCAGAAGAATAAAGCCACTTGATCAAAACGTTAGCACCTTGAATATTGCCGGTGCAATGCTTGAAGTATTCAAATACTCAATGAAGTTTCAGGACATGACTTTAGACCTGAACTGGGAAGCTTACGAGGTACTAAACAAAAAACGACTATATGGCAGTTTTGGTAATCTTCGTGGTGTCGATTTACCGGATAAATTGCTCGATGATCCGCTTGAAGGTCTTCCTTATCTTGAGCTTTTTTATCGCTATAAACAGGGAAAACAAGCTTATGATCTTGAGACAACGAGACGGGTTTTCGTTGAGGATTGTGAGCAGCGCGAACAACTCAACGAATCCCGATCGGGTGGCTTGATGACAAGTGAGAAGCGAGGGCCCGCAGCGCCGATCGCGGAAGAAAACACCGGATGTACACAAATAACTTCTACACAAATAACTTCTACACATGTTCACAAATCACGCTCCGGTAGAAAGCTAAATTCTTTGTCCTGGATAGAAGCAATTCCGGTTCATATTCCTATTAAAAATAGGTTCGATGATTTGCCCTGGGAAGACATTGTTAATAATCATAAATTGAGATGGCCTAAATCTTAAATATGAACCTTTAAAGATCCATATTTGGTACTTTCCTGCAGGAAAGTACCACTACCCGCCTCCTTCTTTTCTAACCAACCCATAAAATCTTATGTTTTACCTCGATCTATCCTGAGCAATCGCCACAGCGACCGAGCGAGTTTTTGAGCCGGAGGCGAAAAAGCTTATGTCGAGGCAAGCGAAGCGCAGTTGATCCCAGCTTGACCGGCAACACCGGCTAATATATATTTATTACCTAATTAATAATCAAATAATATTTTTTTAATAGGTGGCTTATGACTGGATTCATAGAGAGGTTTTATCAAATGGAAGAGAGTGAGGAAATGCATGAGGCGTTTTCGAAAACATTTAGCGTAAAAATGGATATTGATCGTGTAGCAATGTTACAGGCTATTTGTGATCGGTTTAATCAGTCGGTATCAGGGTTCGCGGGCGAAATTCTGGCTAATCATGTGGATGTTCTTTTTACAGAATTGACGCCTGAAGATCGTTCGGATTTAGCAATAAAGGCAGATGATATTGCTCGCAAAATGTATGACAAAATTGGCGCTAAAGTAGAATCGTCCAATGGGGATGGTAATGTTTATTGTACTAAGTGGCCTATTCAAGATCGTTTTATTTCAAACAATGAAAATGAGGCTAAGTAATGAATCAGCCAATGTTTACGCTTAATGGTGAAATCGTTCATGTCTTTGTCAGCCCTAAAGGGGTCAATAAAAAGACCGGCGAAGAATATGGCGGTCAGGACAAAGTACAGATACTTGGAAACATCCCAGTAGATAACGGGCAATTCAGGAAAGAAATTGTTACTCTGACCACAGATCAAGGCAAGGCGCTAGAAAATTCCCTAGGACGCTTTGTAAGCGCGCCAGTTGCATCTTATGCGCGTAATGGGAACATACAGCACTACATCCCTAGAGGCTCTCAAATCGCCCTAGGTGAAGGGGCGTAATAGCGGTGCTGGGCTCCATCCGGAGGGTGGAACCTAGCCGCTGTTGCGGCCTCTTTTACTTGATACATGGAAATAAAGTGGGTATCGCTTTAAAATCAATAACTTGCGATGATCCAGAAAAGGCAGTTTTACTAACTTGGAGGCATAAAAAAACCCCAGTCATCGGCGTTGGCGCGCCTCGTGGGGTTTTTAGCATTTAACATGGAAAGAATAGCACGTTACGGCGGTTTAAAAAACCGTTCGCGTGAGATGGCGGCGTACATAAAAGATATGCGAAGCCCTCAGCGACCAGACATCAATAAACTTCATACCAACGTCACAACCTGTGCCGATTATTTGGTATTCCACGATTATTATACGGTTGATCAGTTACGACTGGTTAAAGCGTTTACTTGCAAAAAGCACCTTCTTTGCCCCTTCTGTGCAGCTCGTCGAGCGGCTAAGGCCGTTGAAAAAAACATAGAACGAGTCACCACTGTTCTTGAATCTGATAAGAATCTAAAACCTGTCATGCTGACCCTTACTGTAAAAAACGGGGATGATCTACAGGAACGTTTTCTGCACTTAAAATCTTCTTTCCAGCGTCTTCAACAACG
>CALCCU010000150.1 GCA_937900515.1 uncultured Gammaproteobacteria bacterium
TGATGATGGCTTTCCGCGGCGGCTATCCATGATGAAAGAAACAGCACGCGACTAACTAAAAAGGTAAACGATATGAAACTATATATTCTTGGCGCTTCGCGTCGATACGGCAAAGGCAAATCATCAGGTGAAAATTATGATATGGCCTTTATTAATACTATTACTGGTCTTCGTTCATCTAGTAGACCTGACAACACTTTTCAGGCGGCTGGATTTCGACAAATGGAAGTCCAACTTGATCCGACTTGTATAAATGAATTTCTAGGTCTTAATTATCCTGCTGAATATGAAGTTTTAACAGATAGTAGACCTAGTCAGAATGGCCTTGTTACTGTCATTACTGGTCTTAAAAAATAAATGAGCTTCATCCCTGTTTGTAGCTCTATAGATGTAAACGGCCTGTGTGATGGAACTATCACATATGTCGATGCATACCTCCTGCCTGCTGATAGTGCGCCCATGTTGGGGCTGTTACTTGCGGGGGGTTTCGATGCTGAATTAGCAACAACTGCTTTTTTCGGTGTCATTTCGCTCTTTGTCGTCGGTTTTACTGTCGGCATAATTATTAATCAACTTCGTAAATTGAGGATTTAAACAATGAAAATTTTACAAACTGCAAAACAAAAATTAGTAGCTTTCGGCGCTGGTGCTATGGCTATGGCTGGAAATGCTATGGCGGCTGTTGACGTTACTGGCGTAAATACTGCCATCTCTAACGCTGAAACATCAGCTCACTCTATCGGTACAACTGTTATCGGTGTTGTTGCTGGTCTTGCTGTTGTTGGTATCGTTATCGCTTTAGTTCGTAAACTTTAAGCTTTAACACCGAGACTTAATACTATGTTTTCTTTATTATTCGGCGCTTTTCTGGCTTTTGCCTTTTTGCTTGGTATGCGGTTGTCATGGTATTAATTCTTTTTAAGTCAGCATCATTAAGGGCGTTAGTTTTAGCGCTCTTTTTGATGCCTTCTTTATCTCAAGCTTCAGCTCTATATTCACCTAGGGGCATTTCCGGTAATTATCCAGACCCTATACAAGCTTGTCAGGCTAACGACCCCAATGGTTTGTATACTAATTATTATTTTCCAACTTTACCAACCTCTGGTGTTTCTCAATATTGTAGGGGTCTAAGGATTGATAACGGGCTAGACCAAGCTATTGGTTTAGTTGATTATGTCGATGGTACTTGTCCTTCAGGTTATGTTGATGATGGATCTGGTAATTGCATTGTCGAACCACCACCATGCGAATCTGGGAATATTAAATATTTAACTGGTCAACCTAATACTTTCCCATCTAGCCCTATATCATCTGGCGGTTGTTCATATTCGTATCTTTATGACCCTGAGAGCCCTAGTCGTTGTGTCGTTAATTTATCAGGTGAGACTTCATGTACATTTACTTACTCAGGCAATGGTGAAGCATCTACGACTAACGATGCCGGAGAACTACCAGACTCTGCCCCAGAAATTGAGGGAACTACAGACAATACAAAATCAACCTCAGAAACAAATGTTACTGAGCCAACTGTTATAACAGACCCAGACGGGACAGTTACAACAACCGAGAATGTACAAATCATCAACACTGCTGGCACTGGTACAACTATTAATGATACTGAAAGTAACATTATTATTAAATCTGGTTCGGGAACAATCTCTAATCAAGATAAAACTATAACTACTGTTTCTTCTCCTGATGGTACTAGTACAGTCGTAACATCAACAGACAAAACAACCTCAACACCTACCGTTGAAACTACAACTATTAATAAAATAACTGGCTCTACTACTACCATCAATAATGCTGGTAGCACAACTACAAATAATGTAACAACAGTTAATAACTATAATTCTGCTGGTAAACTTACCGGCTCAACAACAACAAATTCCGATGGCAACACCGATGCACAAGGAACTGATGAAAATGGAGATAAAGTCTATTCACTTCCTTCTGGTAAAGGTTCTTTCGACAGTGCAACTACTGCTATTAACTCAGAAATTGAACAAGCTAAATCTGATCTACTAACCGCTTTCGAGGTTATAAAATCAGAAGCTTCCGAGCTTGTATCTTTCACCGCTTCTGGCTCTGGCTCACTACCTTGTCCGCCACCTGTCTCACTTGAGCCGTTCGGCACGTTTGAGCTCTGTTTAACACCATATGAAGACGATCTATCTGGTGTAGGATTGATACTTGTATTCGTTGCTACTTTTCTCGGCCTAGCTATAATTTTGAGGTAATCATCATGCTTGATTGGTTAACTGTTCCTATTGATTTCTTTGTTAAATGGTTTAATGAAACTATCTACCAATTCTTTGTTAGTGCATTTGCCTATCTAGTCGAGCAAATGACACTAGCATCTATTAAATTTACAATTTGGTCTTCTCAGTTCGCGTGGGACATAGCTAAGACTATTATTAATGATTTGGGTGTAACAGATGCATTAAATACTGCTTGGTCATCACTAGATGGTGACATTATTAGTATACTTTCATTTTTTCAAATCCCTGATGTAGTTAATATTCTATTAACCGCATTTGTCACTTCATATACGCTTAAATTTATTCCCTTTTCAGGTAAATAAAGATGGCTATTTCAATTCATCATGGCCCTAATGGAAGCTATAAAACCTCAGGAGTTATAGCTGACTTTTTTATTCCTGCCGCTATTGCAGGTAGGACAGTTGTTACTAATGTTCGAGGAATGAGCACGGAACGCACCTTTCAGAACCTACCTGATACGGCCGAAGGTTTTGAGGTTATACATGTAGACACTTCAACAAACGAAGGTCGCATGAGAATGGCTAAATGGTTTCATTGGGCGCCGCCTGGTGCTTTATTGCTGTTTGATGAACCTAGCATGATTTTTCCAAAACGCTGGCGTGATTCAGACATAGCAAAGTTAGATAACTTTGAAGCAATGGAGAGGGCAAAAAACGACCCTTTGTTTAATGAGACGCATGAGGAATACATGCCTTTTAGTTTTAATATCGCTTTTGAAATGCATCGGCATTGGAACTGGGATATTGTCATTATGACACCTAATATTAAGCTTGTTCGCTCTGATATCAGAGACACCTCCGAAGGTGCATACAAACATAGAAATAATGCCTTGATTGGTTTCAAGGGTTCATATAATGAAGGTTTCCACAAGGCAGAAGATAATGGCACAAGTCCATCACAATTCCTTTCAGTTGAGAAGAAAAAGATTAATTCAATTGTTTTTACTCTCTATGATTCAACTAAAACAGGTGAGCATAAAGATACTAGCTCCGGCACGTCGATTTTCAAAAATGGTCGTCTGTTGGTATCTATGGCTGTTTCCGTGGTCGCTCTCGGATATTCGGCATTCAATTTCGCAACTGGTAAAGTTCTCCCTGAACCTGTTCATGATGCCATTCAGATTAGTGAAGCCGTTCCTGCTGTTCCTACTTCATCGGGTAATATTCAGGATAGCTTTATTTCTGCTGGTAGCGTGGCTAGTCTCCAGATTAATTCATCTTATAGTTTAGAGCCGTTTTCCGGTTATAAATTTGTTATACAAGGCCATATTAATAATAAAGAACGCTCCTTGTATTTCTTCGGTATATACCAAGGTAGCTCATATTTTTATTTGTCATCTGATGAACTTATTCATATGGGTTATTCAGTAATATCTACTTCTGACTGTTCCGCTGTTGTTGTATTCAAACAAAATAGAATGAATGTTTCTTGTGGTTCTTTACCAAAAACAGCGGTGGCCGTGGGGGCGTAGTCCCCGAAGCCCTGCGGCCACCGCGTTTATATTGTTTGATTATTTATCTAACACCAAATCTATTATTCTTTTTTGCAACATCACGCAGGTGATACACGTATGAGATCAAAACTCACTTTAATACTATTTCTATATAGAAAGATTAAACGCCATTTAAAAATGTCAGCTCGAAGACACCC
>CALCCU010000151.1 GCA_937900515.1 uncultured Gammaproteobacteria bacterium
TTTAGTAGATTTCAACAGCCTATAAGCTTAGGGTAAAATCTGTTTCACTAATAATTTGAGAACGTCAGTAAGAAAGATGGTTATGCAAAATTTGAATCGGAGCTTGCAATTTACTGTAGATGAAGAAAGCGGTGATAGCATTGTTACTGTTAGAGACGCTAAAACGGAAGAGATTATTCGCCAATTTCCATCGGAGGAGTTGTTGAAAGCTCGACATGCTGTTGATAAAGCTAAAGGAATGTTAATAGAGGTGGATGTATAAAGTAGTGAGGTAATATTTCACTGCTTTATAATTTTTTGGAGGTTTATTATGGCTATACAGGCACCAGGTGTAGGTTCTGGACTAGATGTTAATAGCATCGTTAGTCAACTAATGGACCTCGAACGCCAACCCATTACGCGGCTTGAGAACAAACAAAGTACCGTTAATTTACAAATCAGTGCTTATGGGCGATTAAGTAGCAAAGTATCTGAGTTTCAGAACGCTATGGAAAAGTTAAGTAGCCCGTCAGAGTTTCAAATTTACTCAGCTGTTTCAAATGATGAATCTTTATTTACAACAGAAGCTAGTAGCGCTGCGACTGCCGGTTCTTATTCTGTTGAAGTAACTGCGGTTGCTGAACGATCTAAAGTGGCGACAAATGCATTTGCTGATACAGCGGCAGTTGTCGGAGAAGGTACCCTTACCATATACACAGGTACTGATAGCTTTGATGTCGGTATTAATGCCGCGGCAGGAAATAATACCGTAGCAGGAATTCGTGATGCCATAAATAATGCATCTACCAATACGGGTGTAACGGCTTCTATCGTGACCGATGATGATGGGGCGCATCTTGTGCTTTCTTCTGATGATACTGGGCTAGAAAACGCCCTTAAAGTCACGGTTTCAGACTCCGATGGACAAAACACGGATGATTCAGGATTATCATCACTCGCCTTTGAACAAGGTGTTGTTGAGCATCGCACACCTATTTCAAATGCTGCTGATTCGGTAGTTAAAATCGATGGTTTTACTGTAACGAGCGCTTCTAATACTATTAGTGGAGCAGTATCAGGCTTAACTATTAATGCTAAAGCGCTGGGTTCTTCTACGATTGATGTGACTCGAGATGATGAAAAAATCAAAGAGTCAGTACAATCGTTTGCTGATGCATACAACTCTCTTAGAGAAGAAATTAAAAGCCAGAGGACAGGGCAGTTAGAAGCGGATAGCACGTTGTTAACGCTTGAGCGACAAGTTTCAAATGTTTTGAATGCTGGTGGTAGCGTTACTGGTTCTAACTTTTCTTACTTGATTGAAGTAGGTTTAAGTCTAGATGATACTGGCACAATGTCAGTTAAATCATCCACGTTAAATGATGTTTTAGAGTCTGATTTTACTTCTTTTGTAAATTTATTTTCAGCTGAGAATGAAGGTATTGCCTATAGACTAGATAGTCTGGCGGATGGCTTCTTAGGTTCTGATGGTCTCATTAAGGCTAGAGAAGAGGGCCTTAATAAGCAGTTGGATAATATCGATGATCAAATTTTTAGAATCGAAGATCGACTTGTTAGCGTAGAGCGACGCATTCGAGCACAGTTCTCATCGTTAGATTCCTTAGTTAGTAATTTACAGTCTACAGGTAATTTCCTATCTCAACAGTTAGCTGCAATGCCTGCGGCTAACGGTTCATCTTAATGTATGACATAATCAGGGTTTTATTGGATGATGCAAGCAATGGTAAATAAAAAAGCACTTGAAGGATATGGTCGTGGCGCGGTCGAATCAGAAGTTAACTTTGCTTCTCCTCATAGAATTATTCAGATGTTAATGGAAGGTGCTCTTGCTAAAATTGCTACAGCTAAAGGTTGTATTGAGCGTGGTGATGGCGCTGAGAAAGTTCGCCAGATTTCTTGGGGAATGAATATTATAAACGGCCTGAGATCAAGTCTTAATCATGAGCTGGGCGGTGAAGTTTCAGCTAATTTAGATTCGCTTTATGAATATATGGGTAGACGTCTTCAAGAAGCGAGTATTAATAACGATATTGCCGGTTTGGATGAGGTTACAAAACTTTTAATGGAAATAAAGTCTGGTTGGGATGATATTCCAGCTGAATTCCATCAAGGCCAATAACCATGGCGACGAGCCTTGAAGGCTTAAACCAAGTGCTGTCCTTATCAGCTAATATGCTAGAAAAGGCTGAACAACAGCTTTGGGATGATTTGATAAAGCTAGAGGAGCAACGCCAGTTTCTGATTGAGTCGACGTTCCCTCTTAGAACCTCGGGACAGAATGAACGAGCTATATTGCAGAAAATTGTTGAAATGAATAAGCAGTTACAGTTGCAATGTATTGATGCTAAAGATGAAGTTCAGAAACAACTACTCTCTTTTAATGGCAATAAAAAAGCCATGTCTGCCTACCAACAAAAATAAAGATTCAAGTATTTTAATATAGCAAGTCACACTAACGAATATCATAACCGTCATTTTTTTGACAATCAAAACAAAAAATGCTTAACTCTATTCTTCTGAATAACTTACATCTCTTTTATCGATGTGACTTTAAGTTTTCTTGGAGAAAGCATGAGTGCAAATAATGTATTGTTGGTTGATGTAGATCCTGAACGTCGAGATTTATTATCAACTCTCGTTGAGTTTATTAACTGCCAAGCAATTATTGTTCAAGAGCCTGACCTTTGGTTTGAAGATGCCGGAGAGTTATCCGATATCGCTATGGCGATCGTTGGCGACTGTGGTGACAAACATCAAACAAAGCAAGTTCTTCGTGAGTTAGTTAATCATGATGCACGTATTCCTGTATTCCAACTAGACTTTGCTGACAATGAAGTCACTGACTTTCCTGGTACATTGGGTGCACTTCGTTTTCCTGTTAAATACCCCCAGCTAAGCAACGCTTTACAGCAGGCCAGTGTATACCGTAGTCAGCAAGCATCGAATGAGCAGCAAGAAGGATATGACTTTCGTCGTCTTGTTGGTAATAGCCGCTTAATGAAAGCGGTGCAGCAAATGATCGATCAGGTCTCTGATTCAGAAGCGAATGTATTAATTCTTGGTGAGTCAGGTACTGGTAAAGAGGTAGTTGCTAGAAATCTTCATCACTTATCATCGCGACGGGAAAAACCATTTGTACCAATCAATTGTGGTGCCATTCCGGCTGAGCTTTTAGAAAGTGAACTATTTGGCCATGAAAAAGGGGCTTTTACAGGGGCAATTACGGCACGTAAAGGGCGATTTGAAATGGCGGAGGGTGGAACCTTATTTTTAGATGAAATAGGTGATATGCCTTTGCCTATGCAGGTAAAATTATTGCGTGTATTGCAAGAGCGAAATTATGAGCGGGTAGGTAGTAATAAGACGTTAACAACCAATGTACGTGTTATTGCTGCAACGCATCGTAATTTAGAGTCGCATATTGCTGAAGGACGTTTTCGTGAAGATTTATTCTATCGATTAAATGTATTTCCAATAGAAATGCCTGCGTTACGTGAGCGACCAGAAGATATTCCATTATTGATAAATGAACTTATTACTCGCATTGAGCATGAAAATCGTGGCACGGTTCGTTTAACACAAGCTGCTATTACTTCTTTATGCCAATATGAGTGGCCAGGTAATGTACGTGAACTGGCCAATGTAGTTGAACGCTTAGTGATTTTATTTCCTTATGGCACGGTTGATTTTGATGATCTACCTCCTAAGTTCCAGATTGAAGGTGGAGAGTTACCGGAAGTGGTGACTACTGTGATTGAAGAAACGCCACAGCGACAGGAAACAGTGCAATCATCAGTAAACCCTGTCGAAGCACCTCAAGCTGCTCTTGAGGCTGCAAGTCCAGAGTTAGATTCTTTGCCTGAAGATGGTCTCGATTTAAAAGAGCATTTGGCGAATTTAGAATATTTATTGATTAAACAGGCTTTAGATGATTCCGCAGGTGTTGTTGCTCATGCTGCCAATAAACTCAAAATGCGTCGGACTACCTTAGTTGAGAAAATGCGTAAATATGGTATTCAAAGAGACGTAGATTAAACTTATTTAAATTAGCGTGTCATTAGCTTGACAAAAAGTAAGTGGATTAACTCTAACTGTTTGATATGTAACTGTTATTTTCTTTCTGGCTCAATTCTTGCTCTATCAGTGATAAAACATACCGCTGTGGAGTATAGGATGAATGCTAAGTCACTAAGTCAACAATCATTAATCGATGAAAGCGCTATTGAAGCGGCTGCAATTTATAATGTTAGCTCAGCTTCAAAGCCTAAATTACGTCGTCGTTCTGACTTTATTACCAATAACTTTCTATCAAGTAATAAAAGTGATATCCATAATTTTGAACAAGCAACGTGCTTAGCAAATAGAATGACGCAGCTACTGGATGTGCTTCCTGGTGGTGTAGTAGTTTTGGATGGCAATGGTACCGTTCAGCAGTGCAATCAAGCTGCCGTTAAGCTTCTTGGTGAACCTATTCAAGGTGAGCTATGGGTGAGTATTATACAAAGGGCATTTAAACCTCAACATGATGACGGTCATGATATATCACTAGTTGATGGTCGCTTAGTCCATATTTCGACTAGCCCATTGAGGGATGAGCCTGGCCAAATTATTTTATTACAGGACGTAACTGAGACTCGTCAGTTACAACATAAAGTTTCACACCTGCAACGTTTATCAGCGATGGGTGAAATGGCTGCGCGGCTAGCACATCAAATTAGAACACCCTTATCCTCTGCTCTGCTTTATTTAGCACCTTTACTAAAAGAAGATGCCGATCCTAAATTAAAAGGTCGATTTGCAAAGCGTTTGCATAACAGTATTACCCATATGGAGCATCTAGTTAAAGATATGCTGGCCTTTTCCCGTGGCGATATGACCGAAGCGGAACCGATCGCACTAGAAGAGTTATTGAGTAATGTCGAACAACAATTTGCATCACAGCCAGATGCTGATGATTATGATTTTATGATAGAAAATAATGTGAAAAATGGCTTTGTTTATGGTGGAAAGGATGGTCTGAGCAGTGCAATAAACAACTTAGTTAATAATGCGCGACTCGCTTGTGAAAAAGAAGGTGAGATTACCGTGTTTGCAGATCAAATTGCTCACAATGGTGAGCAGTTTATTGAAATAAGTGTTGAAGATAATGGTGTTGGTATTGCTAAAGAAGATCAATCAAAAGTATTAACACCTTTTTTTACTACGCGGTCATCAGGAACAGGATTAGGTTTAGCCGTGGTTAAATCAATTGCAAAAGCACATAACGGTGAAGTGTGGTTTGACAGTATTCAAGGTGAAGGAA
Organism: uncultured Gammaproteobacteria bacterium; assembly: GCA_937900515.1. GTDB lineage: Bacteria > Pseudomonadota > Gammaproteobacteria > Nitrosococcales > Methylophagaceae. The sequence continues at coordinate 5,303 of CALCCU010000151.1, forward strand.
GTACATTTGTACTTCGCTTACCGCTATATCAATCAGCTGACAAATTCACGCTCACAGCACAATCTTAGGAATAAATGTTATGAATAAATCAACGATCTTAGTTGTAGAAGATGATGCTGACTTACGTGGCGCATTATGCGATACATTAGAATTAGCAGGTTATGACGTGTCCTCAACCGATCAAGGGCAAGGGGCGCTTGATAAATTAGCCAATACACAATTTGATTTGTTGTTGAGTGATTTGCATATGAAACCAATGAATGGTCATACGCTATTAAAGAAAGCGAAAGCGATAACTCCAGACTTACCAGTATTGATTATGACTGCTTATGGCACTGTGCAGGGTGCTGTTGAAGCAATGCACGAAGGTGCGAGCGATTATTTAATTAAACCTTTTGAAGCTGATGATTTATTAGATCGTGTTCAACGCTATATCAGAACAATAAATTCAGATGAAATGGTCGCAGTGGATAAAAGCTCCCAAGACTTATTGACCTTATCACGTCGTGTTGCCGATGCTGATGCATCGGTATTAATTAGTGGTGAAAGTGGAACAGGTAAAGAAGTACTTGCTCGTTTTCTACATCAGAACTCTATTAGAAACGAAGGTCCCTTCATTGCGATTAACTGTGCTGCAATTCCTGAAAATATGCTGGAAGCAACCCTATTCGGTTATGAAAAAGGCGCATTTACAGGGGCGCTTCAGGCCTATGCTGGTAAGTTTGAACAGGCACATAACGGTACAATTTTATTAGATGAGATCTCTGAGATGGACTTAGGGTTGCAGGCTAAATTACTACGAGTATTGCAAGAGCGTGAAGTTGAACGTATTGGCGGTCGTAAACTAATTTCATTAGATGTTCGAGTATTGGCAACAACCAATAGATTATTACGTGATGAAGTTGCAGCAGGGCGATTTAGAGAAGATTTGTATTATCGCTTAAATGTATTTCCACTTCAGCTATTACCATTGCGTGAACGACCTGATGATATTTTGCCATTATCCAAACAGTTGATCAGCCGTCATTGCAAGCATTCTGGACGAGTAGCTCCTGAATTTAATAAAGCTGCACAACAAGCACTACTCTCACATCAATGGCAAGGTAATGTGCGTGAGCTTGATAATGTATTACAACGAGCTTTGATTCTTCAGCCAGGTACAACAATTACAGATAAAGAATTGGTGTTTGAATCTATGACTACATCAATAGTTGGCAGTAGCCAAAATATTGGCAGTCAGGTTCAAGAAAGTAATCTTAATGATGATTTACGTAGCCATGAACAGCGCCATATATTAGAGGCGCTGGCTAGGAATGATTGTAGTAGAAGAGCTACAGCTAAGGAGTTAGGTATAAGTGAGCGTACACTACGGTACAAGCTGTCTCGCTTTAGAGAAGAAGGGGTCGCTATTCCTGATAAGGTTGGCAAGAAGTCTGCATAAGCTAGCTTAACAATAGCAAATAGTGGAGATGACCCATGATTAACTCAATCGACCCAAATCAATTATTAACTCAAATGCGTGCTGAGCAGGCTAGAGCTTCGCAACAGGTCAATGTTAATCCTTCAACGCAAGTGAGTGGTACTGAGAGTGTCAATTTTACAGGCCTAATGAAGTCTGCAGTTGAGCAAGTTAACGAAACCCAAAAGGCATCGGGTCAGTTAAAAACGGCATTCGAGATGGGAGATCCCAATGTCAGCTTAGCTGAAGTAATGATTGCATCACAAAAAGCATCGGTAGCCTTCCAAGCAACTATTCAAGTTAGAAATAAACTCGTTTCGGCCTATGAGGAAGTAATGAGAATGAGTGTTTAAGCTCCAGTAGGAAAGTAAATATTTTCACATTAAACATTTAAAAAAGAAGATTTATTATGGAAAACGTACCAGCTACAATGAACCCAGCCACAGGCATGCCATTGCCAACAACGCAACTTGGTGCGATGCAATCTAATATGTCTCGTCAACCAGTAATGAAGCAAATGGGATTTTTATTAGCGATTGCTGCCAGTATTGCCTTAGGTGGTTATGTCTTAATGTGGGCGCAATCACCAAATTATCAAGTGCTATTTTCGGGTATGCAGCCTGTAGAAACATCTGAAGTTATTACTATTCTTCAACAGTCAGATGTTCAATATAAATTAGATCCAGCATCAGGTGCTTTACTGGTTCCATCTTCTGAAATTCAAAGTTTACGTTTAAAACTTGCGGCAGCAGGTTTACCTCGTAGCGCTTCTCAAGGCATGGATATGCTTGATGAAGAGCAAGGTTTTGGTACGAGTCAATTTGTTGAACGTGCTCGCTATCAACGTGCAATGGAAGAAGAGTTAGCCCGCTCTATTTCTGAAATTTATAATGTCAGTAGTGCTCGTGTTCATTTAGCGACCCCAAAACAATCAGTTTTTGTTCGTGAACGTAAAAAGCCAACAGCATCTGTAGTGGTCAATCTTTATGCGGGGCGAAGCTTAGATCGTGGCCAAGTGTCCGCGATTACTCACATGGTTTCTTCGAGTGTACCTAATATGTCTAGTAAAGACGTTACGATTGTTGATCAGAAAGGTAATTTGCTGACTAATGGCGAACAAGAAGAAGGCGTGGCTATGAGCGATAGCCAAATGCAATACACGCAAAAATTAGAACAGCGATATATTCGTCGGATTGAGGACATTCTTTCACCTATTATTGGGATGGATGGTGTACGAGCTCAAGTGTCAGCAGAAGTTGATTTTACCGTTACAGAGCAAACGCAAGAGCGTTACAACCCCGATCTTGCTGCGGTTCGTAGTGAACAAATTCAAGAAGATAGTCGATTAGGTAATGGTGTTGTAGGTGGTGTTCCTGGTGCATTGGCTAACCAACCTCCTGGTGGGGGAATAGCACCAGAGGAAGCGACTGGAGAAGATGGTACTGTCAATCAGACTCGTAATGCAGGTCGTAGCTCTAAAAGTAGTACTCGTAATTTTGAGTTAGACCGCACTATTAGCCACACACGTCTAGCACCAGGGGCGGTGCGTCGATTGAGTGTAGCGGTACTTGTTGATGAACATCGTACCGTTGATGCTGAAGGTAATGTGGTGTCTCGGCCATTAACAGAAAATGAAATGACGCGTATTAATGCGCTTGTTATGGATGCTATTGGCTTTAATAAAGCACGGGGTGACAGTCTTAATGTAGTGAATGCCCCCTTTGTTATTCCAGCAGCTGCAGAACCTCTTCCTGCTCTACCTATTTGGGAGCAAGCATGGGTTTGGGATGTAGCAAAACAAGTATTAGGTGGGCTATTAGTGTTATTCTTGATATTCGGTGTGATTAGACCTGCCTTTAAAGATATGAATAAAATACCTGTCAATGATGCTGCGGGTAATGGAGGAGCTGGAACTGGAGAGCAAGCAGCTGCTATAGCGGCTGGAAGTGCTGCTGGTGTCTCTGCTGATGAGATTGCTCAAATTACTACAGGTTCTGCTGATATGGAAGAGAAAATGAGTAATGTTCGAAGCTTGGTGCAACAAGATCCTGCATTGGTTGCGCAAGTAGTGAAAAACTGGACTGCGAGTGACGCTTAAATGGCACAAGATGTAAGAAAATTAACGGGTACAGAAAAAGCGGCTGTTTTCCTACGTTCCTTAGGCGAAGCTGAGGCTGCTGAAGTATTGAAACACATGAATCCTAAAGAGGTTCAAAGTGTAGGTCAGTCAATGGCAACATTAAGCAATGTTACCCGTGAAGAAGTACAAAGTGTCCTTGATAGTTTTGTTACCACCGTTGAGCAAGAGACTGGCCTCGGCATTGGCTCTCATGATTATGTACGAAAAATGTTGGTGGGGGCTTTAGGTGAAGATAAAGCGAGCGGCTTATTGGATCGTATCCTTTCTGGCGGTAATACGAGTGGCCTTGAACAACTAAAATGGATGGATGCTAGAGGTATTTTCGAAGTCATTCGTCTTGAACATCCACAAATTATTGCTATCGTCTGTTCATTCTTAGAAGCGGACCAAGCGGCAGAAGTACTCGCAATGTTCCCTGAACGTGACCAAGCGAATGTTATTTTACGCATCTCTACCTTAGATGGTGTGCAACCTGCTGCCTTGAGCGAACTAAATGAAATCCTTGATAAACAATTTAGTGGCAATGCTGGCGGACAAACAGCCATGGTTGGAGGGATGAAAACAGCAGCAGATATCCTTAACTTTGTTGAAGGTAGTGTTGAAGCTTCTATTATGGAATCAATTAAAGAAGTTGAACCTGATCTTGGGCAAGGCATTGAAGATCTTATGTTCGTGTTTGACAATTTGATCGATGTTGATGACCGCGGTATTCAAGCACTCATGCGTGAAATTCAAACGGATCAATTACAACTCGCCTTGAAAGGTGCTGACGAAACACTTAGAGAGAAATTCTTGGGTAATATGTCTCAACGTGCAGCTGAAATGTTACGTGATGACTTAGAAGCAATGCCTCCAGTACGATTAAGTGATGTGGAAGCAGCTCAGAAAACTATCCTGAGTGCTGCACGAGTCTTGTCTGATAAAGGTGATATTCAATTAGGCGGAGGCGGAGGCGATGACTTCGTCTAAGGATGAGTTAATCACAGAGCAAGTCAATGTAATTTCAACAGAAGAAATAGCAGCATATCAACGCTGGGAAGCACCTAAAATGGTTTCCGTAACTGATGTTGATGACCAATCGATGCTGACCGTTCAAGACATTGAAAAACTACATAAAGAAGCCGAGCAACAAGGTCATAAAGAAGGCTTTGATAAAGGTTATGCTGAAGGTTATCAAGCCGGTTCAGAGAGTGCTCAGCAGGAAATTCAACAGCAGGTAAGCTATTTACAGCAGGTTATGGCCCGACTGAATACACCCTTAGTTGATTTAGATGAGCAAGTTGAACATGATCTGATCAATTTAGTCATGACCATGACAAGACAATTAGTACGAAGAGAATTAAAGACTGATCCTGATCATGTTATTGGCGCTGTTAGAGCTGCAATGGCGGTGTTGCCAATAACTGACCGTAAGGTGAAGTTATTTTTACATCCTGCTGATGTCGAATTAGTGAAAACAGGTTTATCGATAGACAGTGATGATACAACTTGGCAATGGGTAGAAGACCCATTACTGACACGTGGTGGTGTTCGAGTTGAGACAGCTGATACAACAGTTGATGCAACTGTTGAGGCGCGATTAAATAGCGTTATGAATAAGCTATTGGGCGAAGAACGTAGCGAAGACCGTAATGAATGAGCAAGCTCCTCAATCAGATCGAACAAGTAATTGGCATGCGCGCCTTAATGAATATCAACAACGATTAGATTCTGATCCCGCAGAAGTTTTATCAATAGAAGGTCGCCTTACGAGAATGGTCGGCTTAACACTAGAAGCTGTTGGCTTTCAGGCTCCTATCGGTAGCCGGTGTGAAATTAACGGTGCAGGTAATAATCTAATTGAGGCAGAAGTAGTTGGGTTTTCTGGTGAAGTTTTGTATTTGATGCCTACAGGAGATACTCGAGGTCTTGTACCTAATGCCAGAGTACGACCTCTCCGGAGTGATTCACAAGTGCCTGTTGGCGATGAATTATTGGGTCGAGTCGTCGATGGTGCATGCAAACCACTTGATGGTAAAGGGCCATTAAAAGTGAAAGACCGAGTACCGTTACATGGTGAACCTATTAATCCTTTATCAAGAACACCCGTCAGAGAGCATTTAGATGTTGGTGTGCAATCAATTAATGCCCTATTAAGTGTTGGTCGAGGTCAGCGTATGGGCTTATTCGCTGGTAGTGGTGTGGGTAAAAGTGTCTTGTTAGGCATGATGACACGCTTCACAGAAGCAGATGTGATTGTCGTGGGCTTAATTGGTGAACGTGGTCGTGAAGTTAAAGAGTTCATTGAAGATATTTTAGGTGAAGAGGGTATTGCTCGCTCTGTGGTAGTTGCTTCTCCGGCTGATCACTCACCATTAATGCGGTTGCACGGCGCTATGTTATCAACCAGCATTGCTGAATATTTTCGCGATCAGGGCAAACAAGTTTTATTATTGATGGATTCGTTAACGCGTTATGCACAAGCGCAGCGTGAAATTGCTTTAGCAATTGGTGAGCCGCCAGCAACAAAAGGTTATCCGCCCTCTGTATTTTCATTATTACCTCAATTAGTAGAACGAGCTGGTAATGGACCGCCAGGTGGGGGTGCCATAACTGCTATTTACACTGTATTGACAGAAGGTGATGATCAACAAGATCCTATTGCTGATGCTGCTCGAGCTATACTCGATGGTCATATTGTATTATCACGACAATTAGCCGAATCTGGTCAATATCCGGCGATTGATGTTGATGCGTCAATTAGTCGTGTAATGCCACAAATTGTGTCTGCAGAACACTTACAGCAAGCCCAGAGTTTTAAACAGATTTCTTCAACTTATCGTCAAAACCAAGATTTAATTAATATTGGTGCTTATGCTAGCGGTAGTGATCAAAAAATTGATGAAGCAATTGCTCTATACCCTAGTTTGCAAGCAATGATTAAGCAAGGGATGCATGAGTCTGTTAATTGGCAACAAAGTCTTGATGGACTCAATAATACAATGCAGAAACCTGTACCTAAGCAGAATGTAATGTCACCAATGACCATTAATCAGCCCCAAAATGGTTTCTAACGGCATGTTAAAGCTGGTAGGCTAATCAGATGAAACGATCTAAACGCCTAAGTCCTGTTATTGAAATTGCAGCAAAAGATACCGAGGCAGCTTTAACCAAAGTAGGCTTGGCCAATACTGCATGGTTACAAGAAAAACAGCAATTAGAAGAGCTACATCGCTATAAGGGTGAATATTTAGAGAAATTTCGTCGAGGCGATACTCTGATAATGAGTGCTCAAAAAGTACTCGAGCTTCGCGGGTTTCTCAGTCAGCTTGATCAAGCGATTAATGCTCAACAAGAGCAAGTAGCGTTACGTTATCAGCAGTTAGAAAATCAGCGTTTAATCTGGAAACAAGTTCGAATCAAAGAACAAGCCATGCAATCATTAATTGACCGTTATCAGAATGATGAGCAACAGCTTGAAGATAAAAAAGAGCAGCGCGAAAATGATGAAAGAAACACTGCACAATGGCATCGTCAGCCACGCTAACTCCAGCTCTAAATCTAATACTTAATAAATCCATCTAACTGGCATATTCTCTGCATTATCGTTATCTAGATTAGAGAACTTCGTGCAAAATAGGTCTGTAGTAAGTGTTGTAAATTACTGACTTATATGGTGTTTCTGGGGGTATACTCACAAACATCGGGTGTGTTTTTGTGTCAATTTTATTAGCTGGAAATGCCAAAGCGGCAAGAATATCCGCCTTGGAAGGGGAGCGAGTTACCATTGGTGCGGCAATTAGATACAGATTATTGTAAGTAAGCTTTAAAAGCGAGGCAACAACCATGATGGGTGAAGAAGTAGAAATAGATTGTGGTGTAGTTTTAAGTATTGCTGATCTTGGAGATTTCTATGCAACGCTTTTGATGGTAGTTGCTGAAGGTAATTGCATTAAATTCAATGTCAGTAAGATTGAGCGTATTGATGGTGCAGCATTGCAGCTTATTTATTCGTATGCAAAAGACGCCCTTAAAAATGGTCATGCTTTAACATGGAACCAGCCCAGTGAGGCATTCATACGAAGTGCACGGCTTTTAGGATTGTTAGCGGTAATGAACTTAGAAGAGCATGTTGTTGATGTATCTCGATGATACCTACTTTTAGATAGTGAAGGTCACGGATATTAAATAGGAAATAAAAGTATGGCTACAATTCTTGCAGTGGATGATTCTGCATCAATGCGACAAATGGTTTCTTTTACATTAAAAGCTGCAAATCATGATGTGGTGGATGCTGAAGATGGGCTGCAAGCTTTGGAACTTGCACAAATGCAGTCATTTGATTTGGTGTTAACAGATGTAAATATGCCTGTAATGGATGGGCTTGAATTGACGAAGAAATTGAGAGAGCTCGAGAGCTATCGATTTACTCCTATTTTAGTGTTAACAACAGAATCGGGTACAGACAAGAAGGAACAAGGACGAGTAGCAGGTGCAACGGGTTGGTTGGTAAAGCCTTTTAACCCAGAAAAATTATTAGCAACGATTAAAAAAGTGCTTGATTAAGTCATAAAATGATAAAGAACAGAGTTAAACCTTTTATGGGACTCAGCGGTGGTTATTGATATTTCACAATTTCATGATGTGTTCTTCGAAGAAAGCTTCGAAGGGCTCGATATCATGCAAAGCGAACTGCTTGAACTTAAGCCAGGAGCTGCTGATCCTGACAGTATCAATATCATATTTAGAGCTGTACATTCACTAAAAGGTGGCGCAGGAACATTTGGCTTTACAGCTATTTCTGAGCTGACGGGTATATTGGAAAGTATGCTCAACGATATGCGTAATGGTCAAAAAGACATTACTGCTGAAGCTGTTGAGTTATTGCTTGAATCAGTTGGTTTGTTAAGAGGAATGTTAACGGCAATAAAGCATAAAGCTCCGGCAGATGATGTGTTGAGAGCTGATATTCAAAATCGTCTGACGTTAATGATGGCCGCTGAGACGGACGACGTTTTAGAATCAGATAACTTGAACGATGATAGCTCAGCTGCCACCCAGGCAGTAGGCGGTTGGGAAATTTATTTTAAGCCACATCCGCATTTGTTTCAGACAGGTAATGACCCGGTCAGAATGTTACGCGAACTAGCAACTTTAGGTGAGTTCAGTAGTGAGGTACTGGATGAAAAATTGCCTCCTTTTTCAGATTTAGAACCTGAAGATAGCTACTTAGCTTGGCAATTGACACTTAAGGGCGATATTCCTAAAGAAGAAGTACTTGAGATTTTTGAGTGGGTTGATGAAGATTGTGACTTTACGATCCAAGCACTTGCTGTAGAGGTGAGCGAGCCTGTTGAAGAAAGTATGCTAGACGAACCCGAAGTAACAGAACTGACTTCTGAAGCAGAACTACCTGAACAAACAGTGAGTAACGATGAGGCTGTTGCAGATGCTCCTTTACCCGAGCTGTCACTGCAAACAGTTGATACTGTTGCTGATGGCACAAATGGAAAAACAGCTCCAACAGCTTCGAGCTCTATTCGATTAGGTCCGGATAAGGTCAACTCCTTGATGGACCTTGTGGGTGAACTAGTGATAACGCAATCGATGTTGAGTCAGCTGGCTGATAATTTTTCACCTGAAATGTTGCCTGATCTGATTGATGGGCTGGCCCAATTAGAACGTAATACTCGTGATATGCAGGAAGGTATTTCAGGGATCCGTATGTTGCCGATTCACACTGCCTTTAACCATTTTCCTACTTTAATTAAGGATTTGGCTGATAAAACAGGTAAAAAAGTCGAATTACGCTTAACGGGTGAACAAACTGAAGTTGATAAGTCCATTATGGATAAGATTGGCGCTCCATTAGCGCTTCTAGTTCGAAACGCACTGGATCATGGATTAGAAACTCCAAACGTTCGTTTAGCTTCAGGGAAGTCAGAAACAGGTTCATTAGAAGTAAAAGCATTTCATCAAGGCGGTAACCTTATCATTGAAGTCCACGATGATGGTGCGGGACTCGATGAACAAAAAATATTTTCTAAAGCAGTCGAAAAAGGATTGCTCAGCGCAAATGTTGAACTTAGTGTCGACAAGATTCACAAGCTCATTTTCTTACCAGGCTTCTCGACAGATGATGTCCTAGCGGATGAATCGGAACATGGTATGGACGTTGTTAGGAATAATATTGAGAGTCTTAATGGCGTAATAGATGTGCAGTCAACGAAAGGTGAAGGAACTACCTTTACTATTTGTGTGCCTTTACCCTTTGCAATTATTGATGGGCAAACGGTTAGCGTCGCGAATGAGAAGTATATCTTGCCTTTAGTTTCAATCATTGAAACATTAGAAATAAATGAGACAGATATTAAGCATGTGACGGGGAAAGGCGAGTTATATACCTTACGGGATAAATATATTCCTATTATTAGACTTTATGATGTCTTTAATTTAAAACCAGTGATCTCGGACTTAGCTGATGGGCTCGTAGTGGTTGTTGAAGCTAGAGGTCAACAAATAGGTTTATTTATAGATGATTTATTGGGCCAACAGCAAGTTGTTATTAAACGTTTAGAAGATAATTATCGTAAAGTGCAGGGGTTATCTGGGGCGACGGTATTAGGGGATGGTTCGGTTACTTTAATTTTAGATGTGGCAGGATTATTAGCTTTATATCGTGATCCATCATTGGCTATGCATAATGAGCGGGCAGCCTAAGGTGAGTAATCTAGATGATCTTCAAACAGAGAATGAATGCTTTGAGTACTTCGCGGCTGTAGACAATGATACAGAACAGTATTTACATTTTACTTTGGCTGATGAAGATTACGCAGTCGAAATACTTCGGGTGCAGGAAATTAAAGGCTGGAAGCCTGTGACTTCTATTCCAAACTCTCCTGAGCATATATGTGGAGTAGTGAATTTTCGTAGCAAAATTGTACCGATTGTTGATTTACGTCGTTATTTTGAAATGCCTATAAAAGAATATCATCCAGAAACAATTGTTATTGTATTGAGAGTGGAAGGAGTAAGTGAGCGAACAGTCGGAATTGTGGTGGACTCAGTGTTAGGTACGCATAATGTTGCTCCTAGTTCTATCAAATTATCACCTGATTTAGGTGATGGCATTAATACTGCCTTTATTAGTGGGTTAGTTGCGGTCGATGACCGAATGATGATGCTGTTAGATATTGATCGATTATTAAGTATTGAGGCGCTAGGTTAAACCTAGCTAGGATGTGTAATATGAGCCGAATCATTGCAATCATGAATCAAAAGGGTGGAGTAGGAAAAACGACTACGACTATCAATTTGGGGCATGCCTTAGCACTTGAAGGAAAGCGGGTTGCTTTGCTTGATATGGATCCTCAAGGACAGGTAGCTACAGGCGTTGGCTTAGATAATGATCAAGGATTGGATCGAGTGCTGCTTGATGATCATGCTATTGATGACTACATTGTTCCTGCTCGTGATGGTTTAGATATTATTCCTGCCGGAATTCAATTAAGTGATTTTGAGCATATCTCAACAGGCGGTTCAACGCGTGGTCATAAGTTGAGATTAGCAGTCGAAGCCTCATCGCTAACTGATTATGACTATGTGTTGATTGATTGCCCACCATCATCTGGTCTATTGGGCATTAATGCCATGTTTGCAGCTGAAGAATTAATTATTCCGGTATCAGGTGATTATCTGTCCCTACAAGGTTTATCTCGCATGATGCAGATTTTGAAACGAGCAGAGTCTATCTCTGGACATGAAATAAAACTATGGTTAGTGATGACAAGAATGCAAATGAGAAGACGGTTGACTCAAGAAGTGAGAGAGCGAGTTTTGAAATATTTTCCTAGTAGAGTGTTTTCAACGGTTATTCGTGAAAATGTCACACTTGCCGAATGTCCTAGCTTTGGAAAAACAGTATTTGATTATAAGGCGAAGAGTGCTGGTGGCGAAGATTATCAATCTCTTGCTCATGACTTATTACACGGGAGAACCAGCTAATGGCTGAGAAAAAAACTCCATTGGGAGCAGATCCTTTAGCTTGGCTCACCGAAGGTGATGAGTTTAATAATATCGACTCTGAGCCAGCACCTAAGCCAACTGCTCGCAGACGAAGAGCAAAGCCTGAGCAAGGAACGCTTGGAGATAAAACTGAAATTGAATTGTTGGAAAAAACATTTGCGGTGTTATTACCAAAAGGCGATGTGGTTGCTGAACGTTTTTATGAGAGATTATTTTCAGAATATCCACAATTAACACCATTTTTTGATGGTATTTCGATTAAAGGTCAGCAAAAAAAACTATTAGCTTCCTTAGTGTTATTAGTACAAAACCTTCATAAACCGGAAGTACTCAATGATTATTTGAGAGGATTGGGAGCTCGGCATCAACACTATGGTGTCCTTTCTGAACAATATCCTCTTTTTGCTGAGAATTTATTGAGTGTTTTAGAGGAGTTTTGTGGTGATGTCTGGACGACAGAAGTCGAACAAGCTTGGGGTAATACGCTCAATACTGTTGCTTCAATTATGCTGGAAGCATATGAATCGGTTGGAGATAATACGACAGCGAAGGCCCAAACCGAACACGATGAATTCGCAAATACAAGTAGTGATTCTGAGGAGCAGTTAACTGCCATTAATAAAGTGATGGGGGTTATTAGCTTCAATATGGATGGCACTATTATTGACGTAAACGCGAACTTTCTGACTATGCTTGCTTATAGTAAAGAAGAGCTTATTGGTCGTCATCATAAAATATTTGCAGAACCTAGTTTATTGGCAAATTCTGAATATGCTGAGTTTTGGGAAAAGCTAAACCTTGGGCGATATGATTCGGGTGAATACAAGCTAATAGGAAAAGGCAGTAAAGAAGTTTGGTTACACGCTTCTTATACCCCCATTATCGATGCTAATGGAAAGCCTTATAAAGTGGTGATGTATGCATCTGATATCACTGTGAACAAAGAGTTACAGAATGATTTCACAAAAGTAATGAACGAAGCATCGCATGTTATGGCAAATGTGTCGGCAGGTGATTTGAAGCAAAAACTCGAAGGAGACTATCAGGGTGAGTTTGCAGTACTTCAGACTACACTAAATGGCACCATTAATAATATTGCTCAAATAATGACTGATATTAATAAGTCAGTCACAAATGTAAGTAATGCAGCATCAGAAATTTCTGAGGGTCATATTAATTTAAGTCATTGTACGGAGCAACAGCTGGCTTCAGTAGAGCAAACGGCTGCAAGTATGAATGAATTGACGACTAAAGTTAGCCAAAATTCTGGAAATGCAATTCAGGCTAATAAATTAGCCGTCTTAAGCCAGCAACAAGCAGAAAAAGGTGGTTTGGTAATTAAAGCAGCCATTGAAGCGATGGGTGCCATCAGTATTGCAAGCAAGAAAGTAACAGACATTATTACAGTGATAGATGAAATTGCCTTTCAAACAAATTTATTAGCATTAAATGCGGCTGTTGAAGCGGCAAGAGCTGGCGATCAAGGTAGAGGGTTTGCCGTAATAGCATCAGAAGTTCGAAACCTTGCTCGACGTTCCGCTTCTGCTGCGAAAGAAATGAAAACCTTAATGAATGAGAGTGGAGAAAAAGTAAAAGAAGGTGAAATGCTCGTCGGTGAGTCCGGGCAAACACTTGAAGAAATTGTGAAGGGGGCCATGCAAGTCGCTGCTATTGTTTCTGAAATAGCTGTGGCCAGTACAGAGCAAGCTCAGGGCATTGAGCAGGTCAACCAAGCTGTTTCACATATGGGCTTAATGAGTCAGAAAAATGCTAACCTAGTTGAGCAAGCTACTGTCGCAAGTGAAGCGTTAAATCAACAGGCTAACAATATGCAGCGCGTAGTAGGTTTCTTTCAAGCAAGTACTGATATCAAGTAGGACGTAGCTCTGAAATTTCTGCTTAGAAGTGTTTATTTTTCATTCTTTTATTTAAGTTAGTCAATTAGATGCGGTCAATTTATATTCTTCTTTCTGGCATACAGATTGCTTTGTTTAACTTACTGAATTTAAGTACGTCATAGACTTGGCATTAGGAGAATCTATGGGACAGCCATTACTACAAGTTGGGTTAAATACCCCCGCTGTATCGGGAGACAATAAGTTGTCTTCTGACCGTACAGCAGCGCAAAATGAGAGTGAAGTAAAGCCCTTCTCATCAACACTCAATGAACAGTTAGAAAAGCCCTCTGAACATCATAATAATAAAGCTAAGAAAGTTGATTCTGTGGATAAAAAACAGGAAAAAGAAGATATTCCTGCTCAGGATGAAACAACTGTTAAGAACAATGAAAAGGCTGAAACTGTATCAACGTCGGAAGCAGAAAAGAATGAATCATCCGATGCTAAAGCGGAACAAAGTGCTGATGAAAGTGGCAATAACTTGCCTGTTGTTGATGTCGAGGTCGCTAGACAAGCTGAAAATGAGAGTGGCGAACAAGCAGATGGTGAAGAACTAAGTGCTGCTGAGACAGATATTGTAAATATCGCAAATTCGCAGGCTTCTTATGTGGATGATGGTAAAGCTGCCAGTATAAAAGGTAATGGTAATAAGGAATCCGCCGTTGCTCAGTCAAACGCT
>CALCCU010000152.1 GCA_937900515.1 uncultured Gammaproteobacteria bacterium
AGACCACAATCTTCAAGAAATAAACGGTTTGCACCTAAGTAATTAAGATTAGTATCTTTCCAAAATAATCGATCAGGTACAGCATCAATAACCGTTTTTAATAATTGGTTTGACTCGTCAAGAGTATGACGACTATTGATGAGCTCTTGCTCCACTACTTTACGTTGAGTAATATCACGGTAGGTGCCTAGCATGCCTATGACTTCGCCACTACTATTGATCAAAGGGTGCTTGCTAGTTAGGACCCATTTAACATGACCAGATGAATCAAGTTGTTGTTCTTCAAAATTTAATTTTGCAGTGAGGGTTTCAATAACAAGTTTATCATCTTCCCGATATGACTCTGACTGCTCTTGTGTCCATGGCATATCGAAATCATTTTTCCCTATTATTTCAGTAACATCATGTAGACCACAATCTTCAAGAAATAAACGGTTTGCACCTAAGTAATTAAGATTAGTATCTTTCCAAAATAAGCGTTCTGGAACTGCATCTAAAACTGTTTTAAGCAACTGATTAGCTTCATCCAAAGTATGCTGGCTTGCGAGTAATTCTTTTTCTATCCTTTGGCGTTGTTCATTTTCTTTTTCCAGATCACTATTCAGACCCACTAATTGCTTAAGATCAGGTAAGCTCACAATGCCCGATAATAGAGGGATAACGTATATAGCACTAATAATGGATACGGTGGCTGTAATTGCTTTCATTACACCAGCAAGGTAATAAAGTGGATACCATAAGGTCACGATCGACAAAATATGGGTCAAACCACAACTTGCAATAAATAATGCAAATAAATAGTACGCAGGCTTAAATGCTACTGTTTTTCTTCGCCTCACAAAGTAGATAATAGCGAGAGGTAGTGAAAAGTAAGCGAGAGCGATTAGTAGGTCGGAAATAACATATAAAGACAGCAAAGGGACATCCCATGAAATACAGGTCCCATGAGGCAGAAAACTATTATGACTCTCATGTAATAAATCACTTTCTGCCATGCTATCCTCCAACTAATGTCATTAAATTAGTTAATAACGTACATATTATTAAGGCGCTTGAATTACAATTTATCAACTAATAGTGGATAAGGATAGGTCTATGAGTGATTTTAAACACATCATTAGCAATATTGAGAATGCATCTGGCGATATAATTTCTCAGCACTCAATCAGCCCGATTGGTGGTGGCTGTATCAATTCAGCCTATAAATTAGATACTGATAATAAAACTTACTTTATCAAGTCAAACCAAGCTAATTTACTCCCTATGTTTGAAGCCGAAGCCGAAGGACTTGCTGAATTTAAACAACTTGATTGCGTCACTGTTCCTGTTGTTGTCTGCTATGGTTCTACAGCGTCCCAGAGTTATCTAGTACTAGAGTATATTGAGTTAAAAAACCTAAGAAGAAACTCGGGACAGCTATTAGGCACACAGCTGGCACAATTACACCGTCAGATACGACCTTATTTTGGCTGGCATAGAAACAATACTATAGGCAGCACCCCCCAATACAATAAGCGTGAGCATGACTGGCCTATTTTTTGGAAACAACAGCGTCTCGAACCACAACTTAATTTTGCCCAAAAAAATGGTTTCGGTGCTCAATTACAAGATAAAGGACAACTACTTCTAGAGAGTTTACACCTCTTTTTTGATAGCTATACGCCCGAACCAGTTTTATTGCACGGTGACCTATGGGGAGGCAATGCTGCTGCAGATAGTGATGGCAACCCCGTCCTGTTTGACCCAGCCACTTATTATGGTGATCGTGAAACAGATATCGCTATGACAGAATTATTCGGAGGATTTGACTCTGGTTTTTACGACGCCTATCAGTCAGCTTACCCATTAGATTCTGGCTATAAAACCAGAAAAATTCTCTATAACCTTTACCATATTCTTAATCACGTTAATTTATTTGGTGGCGGCTACTTAAGTCAGGCCGAAAGTATGTTAGACCAGCTATTATCTGAAACTTAGTAAATAGAATATTCGCAAACAGCAACGGTAGAGAAATAAGCATCAATGCTAAGTAGCTGTGACATTTAAGCTAGTTTAAATTTTAGCGTATATTACTACTGACTTTATGGATGTCGACATCTTAACTATGGTAGAGTTAAATACAGTATTTAACACGATTAAGCATCATGGAAAGTGAGCCCTTTTTAATGATAAACACCCTTCCTGATTTTCTTTGTGAGAATTGAAAAAATGTTTAAACCTTTCTTCCCGTATTTTACGGTGACTTTACTTGCTATTTTATTTTCACCTTTTGTTCATTCAGCCCCCATTGTCGTTCATGTACATAATCAACATGGTGAACAATTAAAAAATGCCATTATCGAAATTATTGACCCCAGTGCTGAACAGAACACAGTCCCAACTGAGCCTGCGGTCATGGATCAAGTTAACAAACGTTTTGTTCCAGACTTAATTGTTATCCAACAAGGTCAGTCTGTTTTATTTCCAAATAGTGATGATATTCGCCACCATGTATATTCATTTTCACAAGCAAAACAATTTGAATTAAAGCTTTATGCTGGCAAGCCAAAAGCGGCTATTCCTTTTGAGAAAAATGGTGTTGTTATTGTAGGATGTAACATCCATGACTCGATGGTTGGCAGCATCTATGTGGCTAAAAATAGAACTCAAAAAACCAGCGATGATGGCACAGCCACACTCGAATTAACACCGACTAGTGAACAAATTAGTGTATGGCACTCGAATCAACAAGCCGCACCAGAACAACGTGTAATTTTTGACATCAACAAGCTCAAAAGCAATGAATATATGATTACAATTCCAACTATTCAACCACCAGCTCGCGATACATTTGGGGATACTTTTGGCGATTACTCAGCAGAATAGTCTTAGACAAAATATTGTCCTGTTATGTACAGGACTCGTATTAATCACGTCAGTGATTATTCAAGCAGCATCATGGTGGTCGACAAGTGAGTTCAACAATAGCCAAATAGCCTCACGTATAGACAACGCTCAAAATGTATTCGAACAATATCTAACCGAGAAAGAAAGGCTTCTCTCTACCGCTGCTCGTGTTTTAACAGCTGACTTTGGTTTTAAACAAGCCGTAAGTAGCCGTGATGCTGAAACAATTACCAGTGTATTACTCAACCATGGTCAACGAATTGAAGCCGATCTGATGTTGCTAACCGATTTAGAAGGAAAGTTGGTTTCCTCCAGTCTCAAAGACTTCCAATTTGACAGTAGCCAACAGACCTCACTCACTGAACAACAAAATACCCAGTTCATAATGTTTAACAATAAGCTATACCAATTGTTAGAATTACCTGTAAAAGCCCCTAGAGTCATCGCTCATGCATTCATTGGTTTTGAAATTGACTCTACAGTTGTGGAAGAACTAAAACGTTTAACCAGCCTAGATATCAGCTTTTTTGATAACAATAACAGAGTAATAGTCAGTACCATTACCCATGCTAATAAGCAGCCTCTTAAAGACTATTTAGCAACGGCTACATTACCGTGGTTATTTCGTGATCGCCCTGCTTATGCTAATAGAAAATTGGGGCTCGACTCCCATTACAGTCAACCATTTCAAGTATTTTTGACAGCAGATTTATCGTCGACGTACCAAGAGTACGATGCATTAATATCCACTATCACCATCATTGCCAGCTTAATTATGTTGGTAGCCATTTTGATCAGTGGCTTATTTGCCAAAAACCTCACTCAACCACTGTCACACTTAGTCGAGCTCGCTAAAGAATTCGCTCAAGGCAAATATAGTTATGTCACTACTGATACAAAAATGAGTAGAGAAGTGAGCACCTTATTTGATGCTTTTTCTGATATGGGTAAAGAAATAGATTTACGTGAGCAACATATCTTACATCAAGCACAACACGACACACTTACCCAACTGTTTAACCTCCATACTTTTCGTTCAAAACTTAATAAAACATTGCCTTCTAAGCAGGCATACCTTTTAGTGGCTATAGATATAAGAGGATTTAGCAACTTAAATGATGTGTTAGGTATCCAAGTCGCTGACGAATGTCTGCGTGCATTAGCAAAAAGACTCACTGAATTTAGTATTCCCAATTGCTTACATGCCCGTTTACATGGAGATGTATTCACCTCATTGATTCCACTTCAAAATGAAAAAGAAATAAACTCTCACATTGAAAGCTATACGGCTATGTTGGCTGAACCTCTGCAAGTTAGACGGTTATCATTAAATCTTAAGTTTTGGATTGGTATCACAACTTATCCTAATGACAGTAATGATCCACAAGCATTATTTCAACGTACCATGCTTGCCCTTGATAATGCTAAAAAAGAAAATACCACCGTTCGCTTTTATCAAGAGGGCGAAGAAGAGGCAAGATTAGAGCACTTAAAAATTGTTGAATCACTCAAAGAAGCATTGGCATCAGATGACGGTCAGCTTTATATGAACTATCAACCTAAATTGAATTTAAAAACCAATAAAATAGATAAGGTCGAGGCGCTTATTCGTTGGCAACATCCAGAGATGGGCTTTGTTTCTCCGGAATTATTTGTCAATTATGCTGAGCAAACAGGCATTATCTTTGACTTAACTTCTTGGGTTATCAATTCGACGATAAAACAACTGTCTGAATGGCAGCAACAAAATATCTTTATTGAAATAGCCATTAATATTTCAGCTCAAGACTTCAGCCATCCAGAATTCTACAATCAGCTTAAAGCCACTACAGATAAATATAAGGTATCGCCGCAACACATTACCCTTGAGATCACCGAGCGTGACTTAATGGAAGATGAAAAACGAACAATAGCGTTACTTCAAGAACTGAAAGACACTGGCTACACGATTTCTGTTGATGACTATGGTATTGGGCAATCGTCACTAGCAAAACTAAAAGAGTTGCCTGTTAAAGAGCTTAAAATCGACAAAGCCTTTGTAATGGAGCTCCATAAGTCCGAAAGTGATCAAATCATCGTCAGCTCCACGATTGAACTCGGTCATCGTCTTAACTTATCTGTAGTTGCTGAAGGTGTAGAGAATGAACAAAGCCTCGCATTACTGAAAGACATGGACTGTGATCATATTCAGGGTTATCATTTAGCTAAACCCCTAACTGCTAAAAACTTTGTCAGTTGGCTCAACGACTATGAACAAACTAATGCTTAAACTCTTAACAACTTTCTTTTTATTTTTTTCAACGCAACTTTTTGCTGCTGAAGGTAAGCTAATTGCTACTCCAGGGGTTTCTCAAGTAGAAGGAAGTGCTGGCGGGGGCCTCGTGCCATGGGCACAACTTGCAGGCTATGCATCGCAAGATGAATACGCTGTTAACCTTTTTTGCTCACAAGGCAGCGTCGATGACTTTCGACTTAGATCCTGTGGCGCACAACTCAATTTATTCGATCGGGTTGAGTTTTCCTTAGCTGAACAAACCTTTCGTGTTAATGCGTTAGACACAGAGATTAAACAACAGATTTTAGGTGTAAAAACTAGGCTTTATGGAGACTTAGTCTATAGCAAATGGCCTATGCTTAGTGTGGGCATGCAGTACAAAGATCTAAAAGATGACACTATTGCAAAAGCCTTAGGTGCCGATGATAACAGTGGTGTAGACTGGTATATAGCGACCAGCAAATTACACCTTGGTGCAATTGCAGGTTATAACTGGTTTTGGAATATTACTGCACGTTATACCGATGCCAATGAGTTAGGTTTATTAGGTTTTGGCGGCCCTAACCAAGATAATTACTTTATGTTTGAAGCTTCGACTGCAATTTTATTGAGTCGAGAGCTAGCATTCGGCATTGAATATAGGCAAAAACCAAACAACTTAGGTCTTGATGAAGATAGCTGGTCAGATGTTTTTGTAGCGTGGCTACCAAATAAATCAGTCAGTGTGACGATGGCTTGGTTAGATCTAGGTAAGATCGCTGGTGCGCCCGATCAAGACGGTCTATATCTTTCGCTATCAGGGTACTTTTAATGAAAAAATTTCTCTGCCTTTTCTGTCTATTACTGTTACTCTCTGCTTGTGCCCATAAGGCTAATGAGACCTTATTTTATCAACTCGGTGGCCGAGAAGGTTTAAGTAAAATTGTAACGAGTTTCATTACGAATATTGGCAAAGACAAGCAAATCCTTCCTTATTTTTTCGATGCAAAAATCAGTCGGTTTCGTAACCAAATCTATGACCATTTATGTGATATCACCGATGGTCCCTGTCACTACAATGGTGACAGTATGATAGATATTCATACCGGAATGAATATTAATGAAAGTGACTTCAACCGTTTGGTTGATTTGTTATATAAATCAATGGATGAACAACATATTCCTCATCCAATACAAAATAAACTCATTGGCAGACTTGCTCCTTTGAGGTCGACCATTATTTATATTTAGAGCTGCTTTTTCAGAAGAACAGACTGCTTGTAACACCGCATACTCGATACAGAGTCTAATTCACTGACTTTATTAGTTCGATCCTTAATCTTTGAGCTCTCTGGTCGTTTTACATATAATCTATGGCTGAACTATAGATTGATATGAGAATAAGTGATGAACAACATGAACCAAATCAAAGTACTCTTCGTCTGCATGGGCAATATCTGCCGTTCACCGACTGCTGAAGGTGTCTTCAATAAGTATATTAAAGATATGGGGACATCAGATCGCTTTATCGTCGATTCAGCAGGCACTCATGCTTATCATGTTGGCGAACCTTCTGATCCTCGTTCTCAACAAACTGCACGTAGCCGTGGTGTTGATCTATCGAAAATTCGAGCACGAAAAGTTGCCCCTAGCGATTTCGAGCACTTTGACTATATCCTTGCGATGGATAGTGCTAATTTACAGATCTTAATGAACGACTGCCCAAGTCAATTTGCTGACAAAATCTCCCTCTTTTTAGACTTTGCTCCCAACCAAACCGAACAAGATGTACCTGATCCATACTATGGCGGCAGTAATGGCTTTGATCACGTTTTTGATTTAGTGGAAGATGCTTCCGCTGGCTTTTATAACAGCGTAATAAAATAAAACACATCATCCCCCTTTCGCATAATGCCGTTCATCGGTATCATTGGGAGGATTATTTCTTTCCTAATATTGAAGGGATTCCCATGCAGGGATATTTGTATCAAAACACTCAATACTGCGCATAGTAGGCTTAAGTTTATTACTTTTAGCTTTCCCGCAGTTGTCATTTGCATCTAGCGAAGCGCATATGCTCGACTTGACAACCCATTGGGTTGGTTATACAGCACTCGTATTATTTGTATTAGCATATGTACTTGTCATTGCTGAAGAAGAAATTCACATGCGGAAGTCTAAGCCCGTCATGGTGGCAGCAGGCCTGATTTGGGCTATGATTGCATTTATCTATGCAGGCCAAGAAGACACGGCTTTTCATCACACCGCAGAAATTATGATTCGTCATAACTTACTAGAATATGCAGAATTATTACTCTTTTTATTGGCGGCAATGACTTATATCAATACCATGGGTGAACGAGGCGTGTTTGATGCCTTACGTACTTGGTTAGTAAATCAAGGCTTTTCCCTACGAACCATTTTCTGGTTAACGGGTCTATTAGCTTTCTTCATCTCACCAATTGCCGATAACTTAACAACAGCCTTATTGATGGCAACAGTCGCTATGGCGGTAGGTGGAAGCAATCATAAATTTGTTGCCCTAGCCTGCATCAATATTGTTGTTGCAGCCAATGCAGGTGGTGCTTTCAGCCCATTTGGTGACATCACCACATTAATGGTTTGGCAGAAAGGAATGGTTGATTTCCATGAATTTTTTGTATTGTTCATTCCATCTGTTGTTAATTGGTTTGTGCCTGCAATTATTTTATCGTTTGCTGTGGCAAATGAACAACCAAAAGCATTAAATGAAACAGCAGCTATGAAACAAGGTGCTTTAGTTGTAGTCGGACTATTTTTAATGACTATCACAATGGCTGTTTGTGCACATAACTTCCTACATCTTCCACCTGTAATCGGCATGATGACTGGTTTAGGCTTATTGAAGTTATATGGTTATTCTCTGAAAATGAAAGAACAGAAAGAAGTGTCTTCATTTACAGGTGAAGGTGAAACAACCCTTTCTGTTGAAGGTATTGAGCAACATAAAGCGCCATTTAATATTTTCCAACAATTAGAACGTGCTGAGTGGGATACATTGATGTTCTTCTACGGCATCATTTTATGTGTGGGCGGCTTAGGCACAATTGGTTACCTGACAGTTGGTTCTGAATTAATGTATGGTGATTTAGGACATACCAATGCCAATATTCTAGTAGGTATATTGTCAGCAATCATTGATAACATCCCGGTAATGTTTGCAGTACTATCTATGATGCCTGAGATGGATCATGGTCAATGGTTATTAGTCACTCTGACTGCAGGTGTCGGTGGTTCATTACTATCAATTGGCTCGGCAGCAGGTGTTGCAGTTATGGGCCAAGCACGAGGTATTTATACCTTTTTCGCTCATTTAAAATGGATCTGGGCAATTGCATTGGGCTATGCAGCTAGTATCTGGGTTCACCTATGGTTGAATGCAGATTTATTTACTGGAACCATACACTAGCCTCCATTTCAATTATTGACTATTTAACTCTGGGTGGCTTTCTATAGAGTCGCCCAAGTTACCCTTAATATTTAAGAGTATAAAGTTTCATGCTTTACAGCACAGATGATTTACGCATTACAGGTATGCAGGAAGTAATTCCGCCAGCCGAATTACATCAAGAATTACCTATTACAGATCATGCATCTGAAACCGTTTTTAATGCCCGAAATCTAACTCAGAAAATTGTCCATGGCGAAGACGATCGCTTAGTGGTTATCGTTGGCCCATGCTCCATTCATGACCCTGATGCTGCACGTGAGTATGCTTCACGCCTTAAACCACTCATCACTGAACTAAAAAATGATCTACACATCATCATGCGTGTTTACTTTGAAAAACCACGTTCAGTAGTAGGCTGGAAGGGCTTAATTAACGACCCATACCTAGACGGCAGCTTCAAAATTAATGACGGCCTTCACTTTGCTCGCAAATTATTACTAGACTTAGCTGAAATGGGCGTGCCTGCTGGTAGTGAATACCTGGATTTAATCAGCCCACAATATATTGCAGATCTAATTTCATGGGGAGCCATC
>CALCCU010000153.1 GCA_937900515.1 uncultured Gammaproteobacteria bacterium
TATTGTCTGCTGCTTCTGCTTCCACGTCGTATAAGCTGATATCAATTTCAGTACCGAAGGCAAAAAGCTTGGCTTGGCGAGTTGGCGGTTCACTGTCACAAGCGGTTAATGAAAGAGATAGACAAAGGACGAGCAGTGGAAAAATTTTCATTGTAATGTGTGTTTATGGCTGTTTATATGTTGGGCATTCTATTATGCCCTGTTCGAAGCAGCTTAGGTAATATTTGCCCATTAATGTCCGTTGTTGCGAACTCGGGTGAGTAGAAAAATAACCACTCAAACTGGTATTTTGAGGCTCATTATTATTTTTATCTAAGTCACTATCAACCATATCTTGTTCCATTCTAAACAATATTTGGCCTAGGCTATTTGGGGCAATCCCAGCTGTTAGGCTGTGACGGTAAGCAAACTCATCTGCTTCTGTCTCATGTGAGCGTGAATAAAAACTACTGATAAAAAAGGAGCCTACACCCACGCCCATATCAGCAAGCCAGCTGACATCACCAAATGCCATCGAAATACCAATGGCGAGAGCGCTACCTTCGATGACTTGTTCTAATGAATGACGTTCAACAACATGACCCATTTCGTGCAGTAGCACGATATCAATTTCATCTTGAGATTGGCTTAATTCGATAAATCGGTCGGTAACAATAATATCTCCTGAGGGTAGCGCTAAGGCGTTGGCAATACTCTTTTCATCATCTAATGTCCATAAGCGAAAATGGAGCTTGAATTCAGGAGGTGTGTCAGATTGGTAGAGTGGCGCGATTTGGCTAAGAAAGTGTTGACGAATTTTGTCTTGTTGGTCAACAGGGAGTTGGCTGGGTTCCAACATGTGTTTATCAAGAAATGACAGTATGTTGGAGGATAAAACTTGGCTGGTTGAAGAAGGTAAGGTCTTAGCGATGACATGACTCGCAGCGGGCAACCCCCACTTTAAGCTAGAGAAGAGAATAGCGGCAATGAGAAAAATACTCATTAATGCCAACAGCATATTCTGTTCTAATTTATGTATTAGAGTCATAAAGCCCGATGAGCGTGTATGGCTGACTAAAGCATCTATAGCGGTGTTGTCATCAGTTTCAAATACCGAGCCATCTATTAGGCTGACTTTACGAGAAATATTGCCTATTCGAGGGCTTAAATTCAGCTCTGTTAGTAAACCTGAATGCGTAACGAGTGAATTTGCCTGGATTTGGTAGCGTTGGTTTTGAACTAATAATACTGCAGGGAGAAAGTCGGCACTCCCTGCAGAATAGATTTTGCCTTTAATCATCTTTAGAACGCAATACCACCAACATCAATATCAAAAGCATCGCCTAATTCTTCACCAAGTGCGCCGCCTTTACCGTGCTTGCTGACATAACCAGCAAATCCATCAGGGGCATTGATGGTGATGCTTTCTGTTAGATAACGGTGAGCGCGTACTTTGGTCCATGGATACGCGAGGCCAGCTGTTAGGATAATTAAGATAAGGTTGGTCAGTAGAATGCCAAAATATTTTATTGAACTTAGCGATGACTCAAAATTAATATTGTCGCCTAAAGACATTTGGCTAAAGATGTAACTGCGATGACGTGCTTTAAAATAAGCAACCATATACATACTGACAGGAATTAAGAAGGCATAAACTGAAAAGATAGCGATAAAAAAGCCAAGTTCAGGTTCAGTACCATTTTTCATGTTTTGCATATTAGTAGTCAGGCTACTTAGGCTTTCTAAGCCAATTGTGGCATAGGCGAGCATACCAACTACCATCATGGTGATAATTGCAAGTAAAATACCTAACCCCATACCTTTAAGCATGATGGCAAAGAAGGATTTAAATTTTAGTGTCGCGAAGAACTGTTCTTGTCCAAAGTGGGCACCATTGATGAAATAATCTGTTGTCACCTTATTCATCAAAGCAAAAAAGGTGGGATAGGCAAATAGGACAAGTAGACCAATGAAAGCAGAAGAGAGAGTCTGACCTGTTTCGCCTGCAGCACTTCCAATAACACCTGCTATCACCCCGATAGCACCGACGACAAATAACATGACGAGTGGATAGCCAAAGAAAACTTTGTATGAATTGGCTAAGCTACCATTAAAACCAAAACGGACATTTCGGTAGCTAGACATGCGGTGGTTAAAATGAATGCCTCGATAAACAATCCAAGGTAAGGCTAAAAAGAAGATCGCCGAGATGGCAATACTTAATACGGGGTTAATTTGGCTGAGGCCAACATACAATGCGAATAGTATTGTAGCTATAAGATAGCTTAAAAAGAGCTGCTTTCCTGAGGCATGGTAGTCAAAGTTAGCATTGTCAAATTCTGTATTACCGTAAAAATAACGGCGTGTACGGACTTTTGCCCAAGGGTAATAAAGACCAAGAGTAACGAGAGTTAATAAAATATTGACGATCCATATTTTGAAATACTCTGTGCCACGACCATGAAACTGCAGTTCAGTCATTACTTTTTCATCCTTGAAGTTAAGTGAGTTAGTAAGCCGATACTAGCTAGAACTCAGCAACTTTTCAATGCTATCCATTAAATCGTTGGCGATAGAT
>CALCCU010000154.1 GCA_937900515.1 uncultured Gammaproteobacteria bacterium
GCGCTTTATAAAGACAGGATCGGCCCACAGAGAATACTCGTGCTCACAGATACCACTGGTGCAAACCGCGTGTATGATCCTCGAGATTTTGATTTTGTATCCTATGATCAGGATAATATGATTGTTGACAATCAGGGCAATGAGTGGATAATGAGCGAAGAAAAATTAGTTTCTCCAGATGATGGAATTTCCCTTCCCCGACTTCCCCACCGAAGAGCCTTCTGGTTCGGCTGGCATGCTGCCTTTCCTGATACTCGTCTCGTTCACTAAATAATTGCTATCTTATGGGTATGCGGGGAAAAAGACCTACAGGAAACATCTCAAGCTAAAGGGAAATGCAGAATTGTTTACCTTCAAAATGGCAATGTTAAGGCCAAGGCTGAGTCGCTGCGAATACACTATCAGGAAGAATCTCATATTTGCGGTAATTTAAACAGGATATAACTTGGAAGTGGCAATGCTAACTCCAGCATCACCCAGTTCAGGAGCGCAGTGAATGAATTCGGGTGAATGCATTTGTTGGCAGGTTATATTTATGAAAAATTCTATTCAGGGAGTTTGACTTTGTAAAAATTTGGGGCTGGTAAATAGTCCTCAAAGTCACCAACTAAATACACAATCCCATTTTTCAAGGTGATACCTGCCGACTCATGTATATTTTTGATACCAAAAACTGCAGTTAGTTGTTTGTCTTCTGGATTATATTTAAATATTGTCGAGTAAGCTTCGCTGAAAATGAACAAATGCTGATTATCAAATGCCATACCTGCTATCGTGTAATCCTTGTTCATACTGAATTCACGCTTAGTCACAACATCACCAACATCGAATTCAAAGCTATTCAGTAGATTTCCATCTCTACTAATTTGATAGATGATCTTTCTCCCTTTTTTCTCTGCTGAATAAAGGCGCTTATTCACTGGATCATAAGCAAGGGAACTTAGTTTATGCTTTCCATTTCCATTAAATATTGAAACCTTGTTTGTCACTTCCCATTCATCACCTATTTCTTTTAAAAAATATAATGTCCCAACTTCAGAGATGATAGCTACCTCAGCTTCTCCAATATATGCAACACCTTCTAAATCTCCATCAGTAACCAAATCCTTTTTATATATAATTTTATCCAAAGAGTCATTCGCGACATAAAAAGAGGCTATTTTATCTGTGAATAAGCCGTGTGGTTGATCCGTCGAAATAAAAAAACGATCCTTATCAAAATCCCAACTGATACTCGCGGCAAGCATACCTTCAAAAAGGGGAATTTGATCTATCTTTGAAATGATTTGGCTTTGAATAGGGCCATTTTCAGCAACATCATCTACCTCTTTAGTAAAAAAGACAATGTAACCAAAAATAATCATTAAAAAGATCAATATTATCCCAGTTATCAGATATTTTTTCATAACAATTTCTCTTCAAGATTCAGTTAACGATTTACCACTCCCCGCCGAGTGACAAATATAAATTAATGCGTTGATCCAGTTGTAATCGTTTTACTGACAACAGATTACTCTCTGCAACGATAAGCTGTTCTTGAATTTGGAGGGTGTCTAGTAGTCCACTTTCACCTTCTTTGTAGCGTAGTTGAGCGATACGATAGGCTTTATTGCTTTGAGTTTGTACCTCACTTAGCGCTGCCTTACGGTCCGCCAGTACACCTCCTTGATCCAGGTTGTTCTCCACTTCTGAAAACGCTGTGAGAGCTTTTTTAACATAGTCTGCAACTGCTTGTTTTTGCTCTATGGTAGCGATTTCAACATCAATCTCTCGTTTTCCACCATCAAAAAGTGGCGCCATCAAGTTAGCCCCAAGTTGCCAGGCAATGTTGGATGGATTGAGGATATCTGTTAACGAGTTGGAAGCGCCGCCGAAAGAACTGGTGAGAGCAAACTGCGGCAAGCGAGCAGCCTTAGCTTGATCTGTTGCGTTAAACGCTACAGCTATCTGCCTTTCTGCTGAGATAATATCAGGACGGCGTTCCAAAGTTTCAGAAGGAATCCCCGCCGGTGGAGCAGGAGGTAATTCTGGCAACTCATTGGGTATGTCTGTTGTTGCATTTGGGTAGCGTCCCAATAAGACCTCTAAGGCCCGAATAGCATCACGTTTAGAGCCTTCAATAGTGATGAGTGCTTCTTGCACTGCCATTAGATTCGCTCGGTTCAAGGCAATATCCTGCCCAGAGGCCCTGCCATTATCATACTTGGCTTGGGTTATGCGCATCGTTTTCTTTAGAATTTCCAAATTGTTACGTGCTATCTCTGCTTGCAGTTTTGCTTCAATCACTTTGAAATAGGTTTTTGCAATATTGGCACCTAGGGAGTGTTGTGCAAAAATGTAGTCAGCCTGTGCCGCTTGAGCACTCGCTTCAGCAGCTCTAACACCTGCACGCAACCGCCCCCAAACATCTAACTCCCAACTGACTTGCAAGCTCACAGCAATATTACCCTTAGATGAAGCAGTATCAGCACTACCTGATTGTGTTCCACCCAGAGATAGGTCAGCAGTAGGTTTTAAAGCAGTGCCAGATTGCTTGGCTAACAACCACGCTTTATCCATATTTCCCGCTGCAATTTGAAGGTCGCTGTTATTGGCGTTGCCTTCCTCTATTAGTTTGAGTAATAATGGGTCATTAAAGCTCTCAAGCCACTGAATTGGCCCATCCTTATCGCCAAGAGTGTTGATGGTCCATGTTGCAGGTGCCTCAATTGCTTCATTCACTTCTTGATCTACTCGGGTTTCGGGAGAGTTCGTTGCACACGAAGTGACCAATAAAATAATGGATGTGAGGTAGAAAAGAATGATGAGTTTCATATACGAGACTCCTTAGAATCTACCCTCATAAAGGTGGCATAAAGGACTGGCACGATAATGAGTGTTAATAGAGTGGCAAAGCTCAAGCCAAAGACAAGAACAACAGCCATCGACTTAAAAAATGCATCAAAAAATAGGGGAGTGACACCCAGTGCTGTTGTAAATGAGCCCATTACAACTGGACGAACACGGCTTGCCGCTGAATCGACAATGGCATCAAAGCGAGGTTTACCTTCGTCTATTTCAGTATCCATCCTTTCAACCAAGATTATACCGTTTTGTATAAGTAACCCTGACAATGACAGCAGACCGAGAATACCCATAAATTCGAGTGGAACACCTGTGACTACTAACCCAAATACCACACCAATGAGTGCCAAGGGTACTGTTGCCCAGATAACCAGCGGTTGACGGATTTTTCCAAAAAGAATAACCACCACCAGTACCATGGCCAGAAAACCCATTGGAATGGTGGACATTAAATTGCCACTGGACTCTTTCGAAGCGCCATCTTCGCCGCCCCATTCAAAATTATACCCATCTGGTAAAGCTATATTTTCAATTTTGGCCCGAATGCGCTCGAGTAAAGATGATGCCAATTCGTCGGGGAAGGGATCACATTGTGCTTTAATTCTAAAAATCCTGTTTTCGCTTCGTATTTGGCCATCACGCCAAATGGTTTTAAATCCATCGGTAACCTGAGATATGGGTATCACGTCTCCTGTTAAACTGCTGAGCACCTGGATGCTTTTTATATCATTAATACCTGCACTTTCAGTATTGGGTAACCTAGAAATAATTGGAATTAAGTCATCTTTTTCTCGGTAGACTCCAACTTGTTTACCTGAATAATAATTAAGTATTGCATCAGCCAGATCTTTTCTGGAGACACCAGCGCGACGGCCTCTGCTTTCCGAATAAATTGGTTTAATTATGCTTACTGGTTGACGCCAATCATCTTTGATCGAGAGCGCCCCTCCATCGGCAATCATTATGGCCTTGGCCTGATTAGCGAGACGGCGCAGGACTTTGGGATCAGGCCCACTGAATTCTGCTTCGATTGCTGATTGACCACCAGGTCCTAAGACGAAACGCCATGCCTTCGCCTGGGATTCCGGGAATTGCTCCTCGATAAACGACTGGACTTTTGGCATCATGCCATTAATGGTATGATAATCGTCAACTCGAACCAATAGTTGACCGTAGGAACTATTGGGTGATTGAGGTCCGTAGGTCAACATATATCGAATACCGCCTCCACCAACCAGTGTTTGTACTGCATTTACACCGTCCATTTTTCGGACATAATCTTCAATGACTTTCATATCCCGGTCGGTACGTTCAATTCGCGTGCCTTCAGGAAGCCAATAGTCAACCACCATCTGTGGCGATGTTGATTTTGGAAAAAAACCCTGCGTCATAAATTGTGATCCCCAAATGGAGAATGAGAAAATACTTAACACGATAAAAATGACCAACCAACGGTGTCGAAGTGACCAGCGCATCAGTTGTTTATATTTTATGAAAAGTGGGCCTTCCGTCGACTCTTTCTTACTTTCCATTTTATCAGGGAATAGCCAATAACAAACCAACGGCGTAATAGTCATGGCAAAAATCCAACTGAACAATAAAGCGATCATTATTACCCAGAAAAGATCACCTGTATATTCCGCTGTCTGTCCTGGGGCAAAACCAATCGGAGCAAAGGCAATGACACCAACAAAGGTGCCGGCAAGCAGCGGCCATTTGGTCTGGGAAACAATCTCTTTAGCAATTTCAAGTTTTTTTCTGCCCTGCTGTAAACCAACCAAAACAGCATCTGTAATTACCACGGCATTATCAACCATCATGCCAAGTGAAATGATTAAGGCGCCCAGTGAAATACGATGAAGGGGGATGCCGATAATTTTCATTGTTGCCAGAGTTGCACCCACAGTTATTAACAGTATAAATGCAATAACCACGGCTGATCGTAATCCCATGGTAAATAATAAAGAACAAATAACAATGATCAAGGCAGCGATAACATTCATGACGAAACCATTAACAGAGGCTTCAACCACCTTGCCTTGATGGTAATATTCAAAAACCTCAATTCCTAACGGTCTGCGACTTTCAGCGTCATGAAGCTTACGATCCACAGCCTCTCCAACTACAACTACATTTCCACCTGAAACACTTGCGACACCCATGGCAATGGCAGGTTTACCATTGTAACGAATTATTTTCCTGACTGGGGTTTTGTAGCCGCGGTAGATGTTTGCTAAATCCTTAAAATAAATAACTTTGCCATCACCTCCAGTAGATACCAGTAAATTTTTTATCGCATCTACTGAATCAATCTCACCGGAAGGGTCTATGGCTACACGTAGATCACCAATATTAACTTTTCCTGCAGAAACAACGGCGTTTTGCTGTTGAAGAGTGTCGTAGAGTGCTTGTGTCGACACCCCCAATCTGGCAGTATTTTCACGGGAAATTTCTACAAATATCGCTTCTTCACGCTCACCTGCAAGTTGCACCTTACCAACACCTTCCACTTGTAAAATCTCTTTTTTCAGTTGTTTGGCATATGATCTTAACTCTGATGGTGTGAAATCATCCCCCGTTATAAAATAGGAGAGCCCAAAAAGATCGCCAAAATCATCATTGACAATCGGGATGGATGCTTCCTGGGGAAGAGACGGTTGTGCATCCTTAATTTTATTACGAAGCTTTGTCCAGATAACCTGCAGGTCCTCTTTTGTTTTTGAAAACTCGAACTTGATGTTGACGGTAATCTCTGAAACTCCTTCAGAGGATTTAGAACTAATATCGCCTACCTCCTGCATTTGCTGTAAAGCTGTCTCCAGTGGTTCGGATACTTCAAGGGCAACTTCTTCAGGGCTCGCACCGGGATATTGGGTGTAAATTGACGCTCTTCTAGTTGTAAACTCAGGATCTTCAAATCTATTCATGCTTTGATAGGCGTTCCATCCAGCTAACAACGCCAATAAAATTGCAATAACACTCAAAATTTGATTTTTGATAGAAAATTCCGCAAGATTCATTTTTATAGTCACCAGTGCGTTATTTAGTCCAAGGACGAACTTTCATCCCTTCAGAAAGTGACGAGACACCACCAGCAACGATTGTTTCTCCTAATTTCAGGCCACTCGTGACATTCAAATACTCACCAACGCCATCTTCAACAGTTATGTTTCTTCGAGTTACGGCCATTGACTCTCGATTCACAACCCAGACGTACTTTTGTTCGCCTTCCGCAACAATAGCCGATAGCGGAACACTTACTTTGGAGTCGTCATACGTTCCTTTGAGTGGATCTTTGAACCAGATACTAGCATTCATTCCAGGTAAAATATTTATATCTTCCGGTGCTTTAAAACTGAGGGTAACTTCATAAGTTTGGGATACAGCATTAGCATCCAATGTTATCTCTTTAAATTGAGTCGGGATTCTGCGGTCAGGCACAGCACTTAACGTCAAATATGCATCATAATTAGGCTCTCTTTGCTCCTTTGCTATGGCAATAAGCTCCTTTGCTTTGGCAATAATCGAGGAAGGTAAATTGATTGAAGCTTCCAACCCTCCTTCACCGAGGATCTCAATGGCGGGTTCACCAACTTTGATAGCTTGTTGCTTTTTAATTGAAACTCTGGCAATGCTTCCTGCAAATGGTGCAATCAGTATTGAATCTTGTAGAGCCTTCTCAGCAGTTTCAAGCTGAGCTTTATTTACATCCCTTTCGGATTCCCGTTGTTCTAGCTCACTAAGCGGAATAGCATCTTCCTTAATTAATCGCACTGCACGCTGATATTCTTCTTCTGCGTTATCGTATTGTGCTCGTGTTGACTTGAGTTTCGTTTGTAAATCTTTTTGACCTAACTTTGCCAATACTTCTCCTTGCTTTACTTCCTGAGCTTCCACGACAAACAACTCTTTTACAACACCTGAAACCTCAAAACTCAGCTCTGTTAGCGCATCTGATTTAATTACAGCCGGGAAGTTCAGATAGTCATCGCTTTCTGTTTGGCCTATCTCAAACAATTTTGCTGGTCTAGGCAAAGGTTCTGACTCAGTCTGGGGGGCAGGTTTATTGGAATCACAGGCCACAAGAAAAGTAAATAATAAAAAGGATAAAAATGATGAAAGTATAGCGGTCGATATTTTTGATTGCATATAGTATCCACTCCATTGATGCTATCGAAATTTAGTCAATTTTAATGGGCGAACTCCGGCTCCTCGCGTTCCAGTATGCCCCCCAGATAAACATACACAGA
>CALCCU010000155.1 GCA_937900515.1 uncultured Gammaproteobacteria bacterium
AATTGATTGCTACTATTTATTGCACTTCAAACGCGAAGTACAAACATCTCTATTTAATGTTAAATATCAATCAACTACCTAAGCTGTAGCGAGTAGGATCACTAATTCCTGCTTGTATAAATCCTTCTTTCCTGAAGTGGCATGAATCACATAAGCCGCATGCTCGACCATCCTCATCCGCCTGATAACAGGAAACTGTTTGACTATAATCAACACCAAGAGATATGCCTTGCCTGATAATCTCAGCTTTAGTCATTCTCATTAATGGTGCTCTAACTTCTAGTTTATTACCTTCCACTCCAGTCTTCGTAGCTAAGTTTGCCAACTGTTCGAAGGCTGTCACGAATTCTGGACGACAATCTGGGTAACCTGAATAGTCAACAGCATTAACACCTATATATATAGCATTTGCGGTCAGTACTTCTGCCCAACCTAATGCAATAGATAGAAATACAGTGTTTCTTGCAGGCACATAGGTGACAGGAATTCCCTCATGGTGCTCTTCAGGTACATCGATATCATTATCTGTTAATGCTGATCCGCCAATTGTACGTAAATCAATCTTAATCACTTTGTGTTTTTTTGCACCAAGCTGCTTAGACAATTTTTCTGAGGCTACCAGTTCAGTATCATGACGCTGGCCATAGTCAAAACTTAGGGTATAACATTCATAACCCTGCTGTTTAGCAATAGCTAATGCAGTTACCGAATCTAATCCACCAGATAAGAGTACTACTGCACGTTTCATCGGCCTTGCTCATCGTTCCAGAGGTACTTATGCATTTGTATTTGCATACGTACGGGTAAATTGTCTGCAATAATCCAATCTGCTAAATCAGCTGGGTTCAAATTGCCATGTATTGGTGAGAATAGAATCTCACAACGTGAAGTTAAATCATATTCTGTTAGTTTCTGACAAGACCAGTCATAATCAGTTCGGTCACATATGACAAATTTAATCTGGTCATGTGGTTTCAACTTGACGATATTGTCATAGTTATTTTTAGATTCTTCACCTGAAGCAGGTGTTTTCAGATCCATCACAGTGACAACTCTCTCATCAATATTAGAGATATCGATAGCCCCACTTGTTTCGATAGAAACTTCTGCGCCAAGATCTGCTAATGATGTAAGTAATTCGGTACAGCTTCCTTGAGCCAAGGGTTCGCCACCCGTAACTGTGATATAACGAGGGTTGTAACTGCTGACTTTAGCGACAATATCGCTAATCTCCATTTTTTCACCGCCATGGAAGGCGTAAGCGGTGTCACAATAGTTACACCTTAGAGGACAACCCGTCAGGCGAACAAAAACCGTCGGTAGACCGACTGTTCGTGTCTCACCCTGTAATGAATAAAATATTTCTGTAATACGGCACTGAGCCATAAGTGTTTCCGTCCGCTTGTAAATTAACGATTAGCTTTATTGATTCGATCTAACCTGACTTTAGCTAGTCGTGCAGCAGATGTATTCGGGTATTGTTCGACAACTTTATTAAGTGTGGCAACTGCCGCCTCTGTTTTTCCCATTTCATATTCACTGAAACCTAGTTTCAATGTTGCATCAGCAACCTTACTGCTAGAAGGGAAACGCTCAATGACTGTTTGAAAATCAATAATTGCCCGATCGAAATGACGTAAAACATAGTTTGCTTCACCCTGCCAGTAGTATGCATTTGGCAAAAAGCTACTCTGTGGGTATTGCTCAGGAAAAGCCGATAAAGCAGTAATTGCCTGCTCATATTGCCCACCACGCAAAGTTTGTAGTGCCGCTTGATAAGCAGCTTCACCATTTTCTACAGCAACTGGTGCTGCGGCTGGCTGAGATACAACTGCAGCCTCTACAGGAGCCTGCTCTTCTTGAGCGACATCTTGCTGACTAGTAGTTTCTGGTGTCGTCTCAATTTGAGCTACATTTTCTACTTGAGTTACTGGTGTAGCTGTAATTTGTGGTCGTGCTTGCAGGCGCTGATCAAGATCTAAATATAAATCACGTTGACGCTTTTTCATCGTTTCTAACTTATGGTTTAACGATTCATTTTCGCCATTCAATCGTTGAATTTCATTCTGCAATTGATCGACTCGACTCAGTAATGACACTAAGCCCTGACCTTTAATGATTCGCTCTAAACGATCTATTCGCTGATTCAAAGCAGCCTCATCGGCTAAGACAACATTTATGCTCATCGGCGATAACATTAATGCAGCTACCAAGGCTGTTTTACCTACCATTTTCATCTTTACCGTCCTATATAATTGATTTCTACACGTCTATTTTGTTGTCTAGCGGTTTCATCAATGCCATCTACGGCAGGACGCTCTTCGCCAAAACTTGTCACTTCAAATTGTTGAACACTTGCACCTTGCAACATCAAAATTTGACGGATAGCTAATGCGCGGCGCTCACCTAATGCTAGATTGTACTCACGAGCACCACGATCATCTGTATGACCGACTAAACGAACCGTCACATTAATATGTTCGCCAAGGTACGCAGCATGCGCTTCTAATGTTGCAACATCTTCTGCACGCACAGCACTACTATCATATTCGAAGTAAATAATACGATTTGCAAGTGGGCTATTAGGATCGTCTAACATTCCCTCACCTTCATATTGCCCTTCACCAACAATCACTTGCGTTTCAGCACCCTCACCAAACTCACTACCTGATGCAGTGCTGTCACCACCCATACCAGAAGATTCAGCATTGCGATCTTCTACAACAACGTCACTGCCATTCATGGTGTCAGTATCTGATTTTGATCCGCTCAACGTACTACAGCCAGATAAACCAATAAGAATTGATGTCACTACCGCTAATTTAATTAATTTCATATTACGACTACTCCTAACTCAATTATTTTCTAATCGGTGACCATGCAGGCTCACGAACGCCTCGATCAGACTCACCTAAACGTTGCTGAATTTGGCCATCAACAGATACCGCTGCTAAGACACCTTTTCCATTTTGTTCAGTAGCATACAGGATCATACGCCCATTCGGCGCAAAGCTTGGTGATTCATCTTTACCTGTTTCAGTAAGGATAAGTAGTGCACCTGTATTTAAATCCTGTACAGCAATATAAAACTTACCGTTAATACTATGTACCATAGTCATCATCTGACCATCTGGAGAAACATCTGCGGAGGTATTATAACTACCCTCGTAAGTCATTCGTTTTGCACGACCTCCGCTAGCAGCAATCTTATAAACCTGTGGGCGACCACCACGATCAGAAGTGAATAAAAGCTCTTTTCCGTTAGGCATCCAAACTGCTTCCGTATCAATCGCTTGTGAGTTGTGAGTTACTCGCGTCAGTTTTCCCGTTGCTAACTCAAGCGTGTAAATTTCTGGATTCCCCGATTTTGATAGCGTTAAGGCTAACTGCTTTCCATCAGGAGACCAAGCAGGCGCACTATTTAATCCTTTAAACGCTGCAACAGAGTTCCGTCGACCACTGCGCATTTCCTGAACGAATACTTCTGCTTTACCATTTTCGAAGGATACATAGGCTAGCCGTTCACCATCACTCGCCCAGCTTGGCGATAAAATAGGTTGCTTAGATTGCAACACTGTTCGAGGATTGGCACCATCAGAATCAGAAACTTGTAATGCAAAGCGTTTGCTTCCATCTGCATTCCTTATTACAGAAACGAATGCTAACCGTGTTGAAAACACACCCACTTCACCGGTCAAAGTTTGATAGACCTGATCAGCTATTTGATGTGCCAACCTGCGTAAGCCCGAAGCAGGTACTTGATAACGCTTACCTGCTAATTGCTGACCTTTATACACATCAAATAACTGGAATTGAACATTATAAGTTTCGCCATCTAGGCTGCTTATTTTGCCTACTAATAAACCCTCTGAACGAAGTAACCGCCAATCTTGGAAATTAATCTCTGATTTTTGGTGAGGGCTTGAAATTAAGTCTTGTTTTGCTAAGGGTGCAAAACGCCCACTTCTAGCTAAATCATTAGTAATGATCTTGGAAATATCTTCGGGAGCAGAAAAGCCCTCCGAGCCAAATGGCACTATAGCGATAGGTAATGCAGACTCGCTGCCTCCCGTAATTTCAATAACTAATTCAGCTTGTGCTTGCCATGATAAAAATAGCGTAAGCCAAATAAGTGTTAACCATCGTTTGGTCATTCAATTTCCCTCTATTCAGGTTTAAAAATAAACTGAAAATCTCGAAGTGCTGCAGCAGCTTTAGGATCTGTTGGCTGAGGTAATGGCGCGGCTTTATATACGGCAGATTCTGCCGAGCGGTCAAAAAGTGCATTACCACTACTTTTAATCACTGATACCCGCTTCACATCACCACCAGGAAGCAAACTTACTCGCAAGGTTGCTTGCATACCTACTGTTGAAGATGCCGGTCTAATCCAATATCGCTTGATTCTCTGCTTAATCATTAGCGAATACTGATCAACCACACCTGCTACACGTCGTTGTTCTTGTTCTTGCTGTTCAGCTTGCAAGCTCTCTTGTAGTAGGCGATTTGCCTCAGCATCTTGTGCTTTTCGTTCAGCTTCTCTTTTTCGTTTTTCTTCTGCTTTACGATCTTGCTCTGCTTTTAGTTTTTTCGCTTCTTCTGCTTTACGATCTTGTTCTGCTTTGAGCTTTTTCGCCTCTTCTGCCTTACGCGCTTTTTCCGCTGCTATTTTTTTCTGTTCTTCTGCTTTTCTATCAGCTTCAGCCTTTTTACGTTTTTCTTCTTCTGCTTGGCGCTCTTGTTCAGCTTTCTGCTTTTTCTGCTCAGCTTCTTTTCGTTGTTGCTCGGCAAGGCGTTGTTTCTCTTCTTCCACTTTGCGTAATTTCTCAGCTTCTTTTGTTTTTTGCTCTTGTAACTTACGTTCTTGCTCTAATTTCTTGATTTTTTCTTGTTGTTTTTTCTTTTCAATTTTCACTCGTTCTTGTTGATCTCGAAACTCTTGTTCTTTACGAACCAATTCTTTTTGTGTTTCTTCTAGCTTCTTATCAACTTTTTCTTGCTGTTGCTTTTCTTTTAAACGCTTTTTATTTTCAATATCTTGCTGTACTTGCATCTCTTTTATGATATCTGCTTCATTCATCACTGTTGCCTGAACGATATCTACTTTAGGTTGCGATGCTAATTTTGGTGCAGAAGTGGGTCCTATACCAACAACAAATAGCCCAATTAATACAATGTGTAATAACACTGCATAAGTAGCCGAAGAGATATTTTTAGTCCAATCTGCCTTCATCGCTATGATTACTCTTCTGGCTGCTGCGTAATTAAACCAACACTCGGTGCTCCAGCTTGCTGTAAGTACGTCATCAATGTCACAACTTGGCCATAATTAGCCGCAGAATCGCCTTTCACCATCACAGGTGTTTTTGGATTACGCCTAAGAACTGCTGCCACTTTAGTAGCTAAAGTCTCAACATCTACTGCTTGGTCTTGTTTATCTCCAACAGCTACGTAATAAAGCCCCTCAGCATCAACAGACACCACTAATGGTTCAGTATTATCATCAGGTGGTTCAACAGGGTTAGCCGCAGCAGTAGGCAAATCAACTTTGACTCCCTGCGTTAACATTGGCGCTGTAATCATGAAGATGATCAACAATACCAGCATGACATCAATGTACGGCACGACATTAATTTCAGCCATTGGCTTTCTGCGTTGTCTTTGTTTATGAGCAACCATGAGTCAGACTCGTAAATTAACTATGTTGACGTTGCAAAATAGAAGAAAACTCTTCCAAGAAAGTATCATAACGATTAATCAATCGCTCAACTTGATTTGAATAGCGGTTATAGGCAATTACTGCTGGAATAGCTGCAAACAGGCCCATTGCAGTCGCAATCAAGGCTTCGGCAATACCTGGTGCAACCATTGCTAATGTTGCTTGTTGCACTTCGCCCAAGGCCATAAAAGAATTCATTATGCCCCATACCGTGCCAAACAAACCTATATATGGACTGATAGAACCAGCTGTCGCTAAAAATGATAGTGACTCTTCCAGTTGATCAATTTCACGCGCTAATGAGATCCTCATAACACGTTGGGCACCTTCCAATAGCACAGGAGAATCTGGTGCTGTTTTCTTTAATCGAACAAATTCTTTAAATCCAACTTCAAAAATACCTTCCATCCCCCTACTTGCATGAGGTCGAGCAGAAAGATCTTCGTAGAGTTTATTAAGCTCATTGCCTGACCAGAACTTATCTTCAAATGAATCAGCATCCTGTTTTGCCAGAATGAGTTCAGAGCGCTTTTTAAACACAATAGTCCATGAAAATACGGAGATAGCTAATAAGATAAGCATCACTATTTTCACCAATAAACTGGCATCAGATATAAGGGTTAGCAAAGAAAGGTCAGTGCTCACTTTGTATCTCCATTAATAAAAAAGGTGGTAACGGTATAGGTCGAAACCGATTTGCATCCAAACAAGCGATTTTGACAGCGGCTTGGCATAACAGTTCATCACCACGGTAAATTTTTTGATCGAATTCCATTCTAGCACCAACCGCCTTAACTATCTGTGATCGAACTACCAGAGCATCATTGAATTTGGCTGGCCGCTTAAAATTGATCTGCATAGAATGGACAGCAAACAAACATTGATGCTGCTCGATCAATACATCCTGTTCAAAGCCTAATGCACGCAACCACTCCGTACGCGCGCGTTCCATAAAGTTGAGATAGTTAGAGTGATACACCACGCCGCCACTATCGGTATCTTCATAGTAAACACGAACAGGCCATTCAAATTCAGTCATTATTTTCCTTCGCTGAGTTTGGTGATAATCCTAAGTGCAGCCATGCTCGTTTAGTAGCAATTCGGCCGCGAGGTGTTCGCATAATAAACCCTTCTTGGATTAGGTATGGCTCCAGTACATCCTCAATAGTGCCTCGTTCTTCACCAATAGCTGCTGCTAAATTATCAACGCCGACGGGGCCACCTTCAAACTTCTCAATAATTGCGAATAGTAATTTGCGATCAAGCATATCAAAGCCATTATCATCCACATCAAGTAAATCAAGCGCCTGTCGTGCGACTTCTGCGGTTATCTGGCCATCAAACTTCACTTCAGCATAGTCACGCACACGACGTAATAAGCGATTAGCAATACGAGGGGTACCGCGTGAACGGCGAGCAATTTCATTGGCTCCTGATATATCTAAGGCCACACCAAAAATATTAGCACTTCGTTGCACAATCGTACTTAAGTCATCAATTTGATAAAACTCTAGACGCTGCACAATACCAAAGCGATCTCGCAGCGGTGACGTCAAAGAACCGGCTCGGGTGGTTGCGCCCACTAAAGTAAACGGTTCTAAATCAAGCTTAATCGAACGTGCTGCAGGGCCTTCACCAATCATAATATCCAGCTGATAATCTTCCATCGCAGGATATAAAACTTCTTCCACTATTGGACTAAGACGATGAATTTCATCAACAAATAAGACATCATTCGGTTCTAGATTAGTTAATATTGCCGCTAAATCACCCGGACGCTCTAGCACTGGCCCCGATGTTTGCTTCAAGTTAACCCCCATTTCATTAGCAATGATGTGCGATAGGGTTGTTTTACCAAGGCCGGGAGGACCAAAGATTAAAGTATGATCGAGAGACTCTTTTCTTTGTTTAGCCGCAGCGATAAAGAGCTCCATTTGATCGCGTACCACAGGCTGACCAATATAGTCCTTCAATGTATCAGGGCGAATGGCCTGCTCTTGATACTGGTCATCCAAATTGGTGACGGCAGAAATAAAGCGATCTTGATCCATTTAGTTTCTCTGTAAGGCTAATTTAATTATCTGCTCTGTAGACAAACCTTCGCTGTCTAAACTACGAATCATTTTCTCTGCTTCAGCAGCTTTATAGCCCAAGGACACTAATGCTTCCATAGCTTCATCTTTCGCGCCTGCCAACTTAGCTGCTTCAGATACAACAGGTTTTAAGCCCATAGCACCACTGACTTCTTTCAAACGGTCTCGCATTTCTATAATTAAGCGTTCTGCTGTTTTTTTACCCACACCTGGTAATCGGGTCAAACTCGCTGCATCGCCTTCTTGCACACTGCGAGAAAAATCATCAACATCACTACCCGACAAAATTGTTAGAGCCAGTTTGGCACCTACACCATTCACTTTCAATAAACTTCGAAAAAGAAGTCGTTCACGAGTTGTTTGAAAGCCATATAATAACTGTGCATCTTCACGCACAATCAAATGAGTGAATAAGGATGCTTCTTCATTAATGTCAGGTAGGTGAATAAATGTCGACATGGGTGCGGCAACTTCATAACCAACCCCTTGTACATCCAATACAAGATCAGGGGCTTGTTTTTCTAATATGATTCCGCGTAATCGTCCGATCATTAACTCACCGTTATCTATTAAAATTATTATTTAAGAACAAGCTTATCGCCCATAGCGTCCACCACGCCGAGAACTACGCATACCTTCGGGTAGCTTATTATTTTTTTGTTGTCTATCAAGTGCCGCGTGGCTAACATGAGTCATCGCACATGCAAGTGCATCAGCAGCATCTTCAGCAGGCATCTCTTTTAAGGATAATATGACAGACATCATATATTGAACCTGCTCTTTCTTTGCATGCCCATTGCCTACAACCGCTTTTTTTATTTGAGTTGCACTATATTCATGAACTTCGAGATCTTGACTCACGCCAGCACAGATCGCAGCCCCTCTTGCCTGACCTAGCTTAAGAGCTGAATCGGCATTTTTATGTAAAAAAACCTGCTCTATAGCCATAATATCAGGCTGATAGCGTTCGATAATATCGGTCAACCCTTCAAATATTTGCTTTAAACGCCCAGGAAAATCCCCGTCACCCACCATCAAGCGACCATTAATAATATGCTTTATTTTTTGGCCTTCAAATTCAATGATGCCAAACCCCGTTTTTCTTGATCCTGGATCAATCCCTAAGATACGAGGCACGGAGTATTATCTTCTTTACTCAGCATTCAACTGAGCCATTACTTCTTCAGAGAAGTCGGCGTTTGTATATACCTGTTGTACATCATCTAAATCTTCGAATGCATCAATCATAGCCATTGCTTTCTCAGCATCTTTCACATCTAGATCAACCGTGGTTTCAGGGTGCATGGTCACTTCAGCCGACTCTGATTCCAGACCAGCAGCATCAAGGGCCTCTTTAACAGCTGCGAAGTCAGCTTGTGTGGTAAACACATCAACAGTATTATCATCATTTGTAACGACGTCATCAGCACCAGCCTCTAATGCAGCTTCCATCACCACATCTTCATCCGTGCCTGCAGCGAAAGAAATAATACCTTTCTTACTAAATAGGTATGATACTGAGCCATCAGTCCCCATATTACCGCCACGTTTCGTGAATACATTACGTACTTCAGCTACAGTGCGGTTTTTATTATCGGTTAGGCAGTCCATCATAATTGCTGTACCACTTGGGCCGTAACCTTCGTAACGAATCTCTTCGTAAGTCATACCTTCAAGCTCACCCGCACCACGTTTTGCAGCTCGTTCAATTACATCACGAGTCATATTGCCACTTAACGCTTTATCAATAGCTGCACGAAGACGTGGATTATTGACTGGATCACTACCACCTTCTTTTGCCGCTACGCTGATTTCACGAATAAATTTAGTGAACAATTTCCCACGTTTGGCATCTTGAGCGCCTTTACGATGTTGAATATTTGCCCACTTACTATGACCTGCCATGTCTAAAACCTCTGTTTATCTGTTTATAATTTTTAACTAATCTAAGCGCTACTTAAACGTGTGAATTCCAGTTTTTGTATACGTCACTGCGCCCATAAACTTGATCAAAATACATTGTTTGTAATTGCTCAGTAATTGGGCCGCGGCCACCATTGCCAATAGTACGGTTATCAAGTTCACGGATAGGCGTTACTTCAGCAGCCGTTCCTGTAAAAAATGCTTCATCAGCAATATAGACTTCATCACGTGTGATTTGTTTTTCAACAACCTTAAGACCAATATCTTCTGCTAACTGGATAATTGTCGCGCGAGTAATTCCTTCCAAAGCAGATGTTAATGTTGGCGTATATAAAACACCATCACGAATCATAAAGAAGTTTTCACCACTACCTTCCGCTACAAACCCTGTAGCATCTAATAATAATGCTTCATCATAACCGCAGTTGATAGCTTCTTGTAAAGCCAACATAGAGTTCATATAGTTACCATTTGCTTTTGCTTTACACATAGCAATATTTACATGATGACGCGTATATGAAGATGTTTTGATGCGAATACCTTTTTCCATATTTTCAGCACCAAGGTATGCCCCCCACTCCCACGCAGCAACCATCACATGAGTTTTTAAGTTATCCGCACGAATACCCATTCCTTCACTGCCATAGAAGCACATTGGACGTAGGTAAGCAGATTCAAGATTATTTTCACGAACTACCGCTTTTTGGGCTTCGTTCAGTACATCTTTATCAAAGGGCATACCCATGCCTAAAATTTTAGCTGAACGGAATAAGCGATCTGTATGCTCTTGCAAACGGAAAATTGCTGGACCTTGGCTAGTGTTATAGGCACGAACACCTTCGAATACGCCCATTCCATAATGAAGGGTATGAGTTAA
The DNA here is from genome assembly GCA_937900515.1 of uncultured Gammaproteobacteria bacterium. Lineage (GTDB taxonomy): Bacteria > Pseudomonadota > Gammaproteobacteria > Nitrosococcales > Methylophagaceae. Next base: position 10,613 of record CALCCU010000155.1, read on the forward strand.
CACATGCACTTTTGCTTCACGCCAAGGCACCATTTCGCCATCTAGCCAAATAACGCCGTCACGATCTGCCATTGTTGGAGTAACCATAATTCCTCTACTTCTTTAAAATTCGTTATACATAATTAAAACTAGCCTAAGTATTGCTGCCAAATGGCTTTTACTTTCGACCGATATTCAGCAACTTCTTTAATAGGCACCACTGCAGGTAACTCTTGTAACACACAGTGATTCGCCAAGTTTCGATAAAAGCGGTAAGCATCAGCTAGTAAGTCACATTGAGCCTGACTCAGCTTATCAGTTGATTTCAGTGCATCTAATACTCGAATATTATCAGTATAATTATGCAGCTGAGGTAAATCGCCAGACCATGCTAGTACAGCATATTGCACCATAAACTCAATATCGGTGATACCGCCTTCACCTTGTTTAAGGTCAAACAACTGTTCATTACTCTTATCTAAATTGCTTCGCATTTTAGCACGCATATCTCGTACTTCGGCTACTAATGCCTGCTGATCGCGTTGTTTTTCTAGGATTTGTTGACGAATAGCAACAATTTTACCCGTTAATTGCGAATCTCCTGCGACACATCGAGCCCGAACAAGAGCTTGATGCTCCCATGTCCACGCATCTTCGTTTTGATATTCTACAAAACCAGATAAGGCTGTTACCAATAACCCTGAACTGCCATTTGGCCTCAATCGCATATCAACTTCATACAAAATACCACCTGCTGTTACGGTATTGAGTAAATGAATGATTCGCTGTGCAAATCGTATATAAAACATCAAGGCATCTAGCGGTTTATCACCATCGGTCATCCCTTGATTCATGGCATCATCAAAAAGAAAAACTAAATCTAGATCCGAGCCGTAACCTAGCTCAATTCCACCTAATTTTCCATAAGCCAAAATAGTGAAACCACACTGACTTAAATCGTCATTATCAGTACAAGGAGGTCGACCATGACGAGAGACCAAGTACTGCCAAGCAAGTTTCATCACCTGCTCTAACTGAACTTCAGCCAACTCGGATAATTGATCGCCGACCCGCATCAGTGGCAATGCGTCAGTGACATCTGCCGCTGCGACATGTAATGAGGCAACTTGTTTAAATTCACGTAATAAATCCATCTGGCGTTCAAGGTCATCATCACTCGCTGATGAGACCCAACGAATTAGTGCTGACTTTTGATCTTGTCTGTTTGGCACTTCATACAAACTTCTAGGATCCAAAAGTTCATCTAATAAAATCGGGTGACGAGCTAATTGAAGACTGATCCATGGACTTGCAGAACAAAGCTTAACAAGCTGTGATAAGGCTAATGGATTTTCCACCAGCAATGACATATAAGCAGAACGACGCATTATCGATTCTAGTAAGGGCGTTAATCGTGCTAAACATCTATCTGCAGACTCTGTTTGAGCAGCCGCCTGAACCAATAAAGGCAACAGCTTTTCTAAACGCTCTCTGCCCGATGGACCAATATGTCGGTACTCATGACTTTCGAATAAATTATCTAAAACAGAAAGACTCGCCTCGACATTAGAAAATCCCAACTGAGTTAAATAGGCTGTTTTTTCATCCTCCGAGGAAGTAAGTAACGATAAAGTATCACTGCTCTCATCAGATTGTGGTGCCGTTAAAACTTGTTCAAAGTGACTTTGTACTTTTTGTCGATGCTCTGTTAATACATTAGAAAAACTCTGCCAATCTTCAAATCCCATTAGGCTGGCAATCCGTTGTTTCCCTTCCTCATCTTTAGGTAATAGGTGAGTTTGCTGATCTGCCCATGCTTGAATTCTATGTTCAGTAAGACGCAAGAAATCGTATGCTTTTTTTAAATCGCTGACCGTATTAGGTAACAACACTGCTCGCTCAGCTAACAAGTCTAGAATAGTTAAGATGGGTCGTTGCTGAAGTGGCTTATCTCGCCCACCATTGATTAATTGAAAAACTTGGCCAATAAATTCAATTTCACGAATCCCTCCTGAACCAAGCTTAATATTATCTTCCATACCTTTACGTCGTAATTGCCCTGCAATCATGGATTTCATTTCACGTAAGGCCCCAAACACACCATAATCAAGGTAACGGCGATAAACAAAAGGACGCAATAAGCTCATAATTGCTTTTTTACTAACTTCATCCCCAGTAATAGCTCGAGCCTTGATCATCGCGTAGCGTTCCCACTCGCGCCCCTGAGTTTGGTAATAGTCTTCCAAAGCATCAAAACTAGCGGCTAATGCACCACTTTCGCCAAATGGACGTAAACGCATATCGACACGAAAAACGAAACCATCAACGGTTACATTATCTAAAGACTGAATCAGCTTTCGACCCAAACGAGTGAAAAATTCTCCATTAGTCAAACTACGTCGTGCACCTTGAGTCTCACCGTCCTCTGGGTAGGTGAAAATCAAATCAATATCTGAGGAGAGGTTCAGCTCCCCCGCTCCTAATTTACCCATTCCCAACACGATTAACTGCTGCTCATTGCCATCAGCATCATAAGGCGTACCTAATTGTTCGCACTGCCATGAATGTAATAAAGCTAAAGATTGAATAACACAGGCATCGGCCATTGCCGATAAATCACGTACTGTTTCAGCTAGATCAGCCCAGCCAGCCAAGTCACGCCAAATGATTCTAACCATTTCACGTTGTCGGAAATTACGCAATTTCTGATGTAATAATGGCTCATCCACCACTCCTTCGAGCAGCGCTTGTAATCGGCACTGATAGCCGTCTGCATCATATGGTGTAGTGATATCAGCTGAGCTTATAAGTTCTTGAGTGCGTTCAGGGTAACGATTCCCCCACTGAACCACATAATCACTCCCCATCAACACCTGTTCAACCGATGACAATAAGGAATCATCTAATGAAATCAGCGATTGCCATTGTTCAGAAAGTAAATTGTTGGTCATCATTTCCTAGCCGATTAATTATTTTAATTCGTTAATAGTAACTCGGAATGATTCGTAGTCATACTCTATAAGCAACTAAGGATTAAAATGTGAAATTGTGTGCTCTTTTAACACGCCGCTTTAAGGCTACTCTCCATCATCGGAGTAATTTTGAAGTCTTGAAACAAGATTAATAAATCACAGCCACATAAGTCACTATCAATAATAAAGCATCGTAATCCACACTATTAACTAACAATTGTCCTTCGGAATGGAAGCCGCCATTTCTTATGGCTAAACCTGTCATGTTCTAACGAAGCAATTATCTAGATTGGGTCAATATGAAGAGGTATTGCACGCAAATAACTTTAGAAAAAATCTAGCCGGAAAGCTTACTGATGAGAGTAATGCCTCAAGGTGTAATTTTTCAGAGTATAGAGGCTTGTTTAATAAGAAAGTCGTCTAATTTTTACCCAGCATTTCAATAGTAATTATAGAAATA
>CALCCU010000156.1 GCA_937900515.1 uncultured Gammaproteobacteria bacterium
CCTGATCAAGCTCAACTTTTTTGTCATTAGGCATAACGTTTGCTCATCATATTTCTTTAAACTTTAGATCCATATGGGCATTATGTTCAATTGATAGTGAACAATACACATAAAAAAAGGGCACCCTATACAGGATGCCCTTTTTCATTTACTTATATTGAATAACTTCAATAAGCTTATTTTGGTTTACGTGTTGCACTCTTACGTTCATGTTCAAGTAGCAATTTCTTACGAACACGTAATGATTCAGGTGTAACTTCAAGTAGTTCATCTTCACCAATGAATTCAAGTGCTTGCTCTAAACTCATTCTGATTGGTGGCACTAAGTTGATAGCTTCATCTGTACCCGATGCACGTACGTTAGTTAATTGCTTACCTTTTAATGGGTTAACAACTAAGTCATTGTCACGTGAATGGATACCAATAACCATACCTTCATATACGTCATCATTATGACCAATGAACATGCGACCACGCTCTTGTAGATTGAAGATTGAGAAAGCAACTGCTTTACCCATACCATTAGCAATCAACACACCATTTTGACGCTTACCAAAGTCACCATCTTTAACTGGCGCATAATGATCAAATACGCTAAAGATTAAACCAGTACCTTGAGTTGCTGTTAAGAACTCTGTACGGAAACCAATTAAACCACGCGATGGAATGATAAAGTCTAAACGTACACGACCTTTACCATCTGGTGCCATGTCACTGAGGATTGCACCACGCTCACCTAGTTTTTCCATGATTGTGCCTTGATGATCAACTTCAACATCTGCAGTCACAGCTTCATACGGTTCTTCACGAACACCATCAACGTCACGGATGATTACTTCTGGGCGAGATACACCCATTTCAAAACCTTCACGACGCATATTTTCAATTAATACTGATAAATGTAATTCTCCACGGCCTGACACTTTAAATTTATCAGGATCAGTGATTAATTGTTCAACACGTAGAGCTACGTTATGAATCAATTCGCGTTCAAGACGCTCTTTAATTTGACGTGTTGTAACAAATTTACCTTCTTTACCCGCCATTGGAGAGTTATTAACTTGGAAGGTCATTGTTACTGTTGGTTCATCAACCGTGAGCGGTGGTAATGCTTCAACAGCAGTTGGATCACACAATGTATCTGAAATATTAAGAGGATCTAAACCTGTAAAGGCAATAATGTCGCCCGCTTGTGCTTCAGCAACTTCTTCACGTTGTAACCCCATGAAGCCCATAACAGTAAGTACACGTCCATTACGTGTTTTGCCTTCAGTATCAATCACTGTGACAGGAGTATTCGTCTTCACTTTACCGCGCTCGATACGACCTACACCGATTACACCCACATAGCTATTGTAATCAAGCGATGTTACTTGCATACGGAAAGGACCTTCCGTATCAACATCTGGTGCAGACACCTTATCTACAACTAATTGGAATAATGGTTCCATATCGCCGCTGCGAACGTCTTCATCTAATCCAGCAAAACCATTTAGGCCTGATGCATAAACAACATCAAAATCTAGCTGCTCATCGGTCGCATCAAGGTTAGCAAATAAATCAAATGTTTGATCTAGTACCCATGCTGGACGTGCACTTGGCTTATCAATTTTATTGATAACAACAATAGGTTTTAAACCTAATGCTAATGCTTTTTGTGTTACGAAGCGTGTTTGAGGCATCGGGCCTTCAGCTGAATCAACTAAGAGTAATACCGAGTCAACCATAGATAGAACACGTTCTACTTCACCACCAAAATCGGCATGACCTGGAGTATCTACGATATTGATGTGGTAGTCATTCCACTTAACTGCTGTATTTTTAGAGAGGATTGTAATACCACGTTCTTTCTCAAGATCGTTTGAATCCATTACACGCTCTTGTAGCTCTTCATGCTCACTGAATGTGCCAGATTGGCGTAAAAGCTGATCAACCAAGGTAGTTTTACCGTGATCGACGTGAGCAATAATAGCTATATTTCTTAACTTTCTAGTAGTAATTGTCATTGTTTATTAGGTTCTATTTAGTGAATGCTATTCGCATAAAAATGTAAATTGATTATTTCTTTAACTCATCCGTTAGGTGAGGTGTAATGCTGTCTAAAATTTGTTTGTGTAAGCGTAAATTGCCAACAACGAGGTTACCGCTCTTATAGTAATTGTCACCTCCGGTAAAATCACTCACGACACCGCCCGCTTCTTCAATGAGTAAAACGCCTGCAGCTAAGTCCCATTTCTCCAAACCAATTTCCCAGTAGCCATCAAGACGACCTGCAGCCACATAGGCCAAATCAAGTGCCGCAGAACCTGTTCTACGAATATCCGCTACTTGGGGGAAAACTGCATTGAATGTGTCCATGTATGCAGATAAGTGTTGTGGGTATTTAAAAGGGAAGCCTGTCGCAAATAATCCACCAGCTAGCTCTTTACGTTTAGTTACTCGCAATCGTCTATCATTTAGTTTTGCGCCATCACCACGACTTGCTGAGAATAACTCATCACGTAAAGGATCATAAACAACACCGTGCTCGATGCGGCCTTTAACCATGATTGCAATAGATACGCAGTAATGTGGGAAGCCGTGCAAAAAGTTTTTAGTTCCATCTAATGGGTCAATAACCCAAACAGTGTCACTATCACCTTGTACGCCTGATTCTTCAGCTAATATAGCGTGATCAGGGTAGGCTTTTTGGACGGCATTAATAATTTCTTGTTCTGCTAAACGGTCAACATCCGTTACAAAATCATTTAAACCTTTCGTTGTTATTTCAAGATGATCAACATGTTGCAGAGATCTAACAATAATATTTCCCGCACTACGGGCTGCCCGAATGGCAATATTCAGCATAGGATGCATAGACTAATTTTTCCAGAGCAAGTAAAACGACTCATTAATATGAATCTTGTGATGGCGTAAATAAAACAGCCACGGCATTAAAAAAAGTTTAATTATAACAATAAATGATTTATATCGCAGTTTAACTTTTACTTGGTTGGACACATAAAAAAATTCCTGATAGCCTTCGCTTATATATTGCAGCGTGGCAATGTAGTTTTAAAGTTAATCAAAATAAATTTTATGGAGAAGTAAATGAAATCTTTAACTAAATTAGGTGCGGTTATCCTACCTTTAGCATTATTAACAGCATGTGCTAACACTGCAGAAATGGACGCATTAAAAGCATCTGTTGAATCAGCTCAATCTACAGCTGATAGCGCTCTAGCAGCAGCTAAAAACGCTCAAAGCACTGCTGATGTAGCATCACGTACAGCCAATGATGCTGAATTAGCAGCAGCTAATGCCCAAACAACTGCTGATGAAGCACTAAGCGCTGTTGATGCTCAAAATGCAAAATTAGATCGTATGTTTGAAAAAGCAATGAGCAAATAAGTCAAAAAACTTAAACGCTTATACAAAAAACCGGGATTTAATCCCGGTTTTTTTTGCGCTAAAGTTATTCACAAAGCATCACTGCTTACCAATGTTGTCCACACAGAAATATTAACCAAGCGCTTAATTTCTAGAGCTACCTTATCCGCTTCTTGTTTATTCTCAAACGGCCCAATTAAAACCTCACCTTCGGCAGCACCTTGCATCGGCCAAAAATAATCATTCAAATTGAGGCTCGTAGAGGCATGTGCTAACTTCAACTTGGCATCTTGAGATACTCCAGCATGAATAAACCACACATCATCAATTAAATGATCCAAAGCATCTTGATTGATATGTTCTACAACACCACTCTGCTCACGGGCTAATTTTTCAGAAAAATGCCACTCTTCATCCGTTAATGCTTTGTCTTGTACCTTAATAATGGCTGAAACTATAGGCGTTCTGTTAGTTCCATCTAATTGAGATATATCTTGTTGTTGCTTGTGCGCTTCTAAAAACAGTTGCCCAGTTTCATCTAGCGCAGCTTTATAAGGTTGATACACTATTTCAACAGGTGTGTTAATAGTAACAATTCCGAATAAATGCTCAATATCTTCAGGAAACAAACGTATACAACCATGACTAACCCGCATACCCACACCATAAGGACGATTTGTTCCGTGCAATAAATACCCAGGAATAGACAAGTTCATTTTATATGCGCCAAGAGGATTGTCAGGCCCTGCAGGAACGACTTGAGGTAATGGATCCCCTTTTTCAATGTGTTCAGCATGAATTGAAGCCGGTGGCGTCCATGTGGGATCTTTTATTTTAGTCGTGATTCTTGCCTTACCTAAAGGCGTAGACCAACCTTCTCTTCCGATACCTATTGGATGAGTAATAACCTGTCTTTGCTCACCCTTTTGCGTCTTAGGGTAATAGTACAAGCGCATTTCAGCCAAGTTGATGACAATGCCCTTTTGAGGCATATCAGGCAAAATAAAACGGTTCGGTACAAGTACACGCACATTTTCACCTGGCAACCAAGGATCTACTCCCGGATTAGCATTTACAATTTCCCTATAACCGATATCAAATTGTCTTGCTATATCTAAGAGCGTGTCTTCATGGTGACTGTACACAACCAAGTTATGACCAACGACTCGCGTGTTTTCATCAGACAAATTAAACGTTGTTGCACTGGCTGAAAAGGTTAGTAAACCAAGCGTAAGACCCTGTAGAATTTTGAACATAAACTTATCTCAATTCCGAAATTATTGCGCTATTGTACATGGAATATTTTTTCCTATATGACTACAATTTGATAAAATTTATAAATCTGCTTTGCCTTCAAACTCACGCTAGCGTAATCTACCAACATGAAAAAACATTACTTACTCATAATTGCACTCTTACTCAGCACCACTGGTTGTTCATTCTTCTCAAAAGATGAAGTAAAAACTGCTAACAATTGGTCTGTTGAACGTATTTACTCAGAAGCCAAAGCCGCTCTTGAAGCTGGAGAGTACGGCCCTGCACTGGCCCATTACAGCCAATTAGAAGCTCGATTCCCCTTTGGTGAATATGCGCAGCAAGCACTACTAGAATCAGCTTATGCGTATTACAAAACAGATGAGCCAGAAACAGCTGTGGCAACGATTGATCGCTTTATGCGCGTTTATCCTCTCAACAAAAATATGGACTATGCACTTTATCTCCGTGGCTTAGTTAATTTCACACGTGATATTGGCTTATTCGAGAAGTACATTCCTCGCGATGAATCTCAACGTGATCCTGGCTCAGCATTATTAGCGCTGCAAGACTTTCGAAAGTTAGTGACTCGCTTTCCGAAAAGTAAATACAGTGAAGATGCGGCACAACGAATTGTCTATCTACGTAACCGCTTAGCCCAACATGAAGTCAATGTTGCTCACTACTATATGAGACGTGGTTCTTATGTGGCCGCTGCAAATCGTGGTAGGTATGTGATTGAAAACTATCCAAGAACTCCAGCCATGCCAGAAGCATTATTGATGATGGCTAAAGCTTATAAGATTCTTGAGCTCAATGAGCTATCAGAAGATGCCATGCGTATATTAGAACTAAACTACCCTGGCTATGATGGCGTTGCGAAAGTGCGTCAAACAGCACTAACAGAATAATACAAATCTAAATTAGCTAGATACATTAAATGTATCTAGCTAATCATCACACGATATCCTTATACGGCAGATTCACCTTCTTCTCCAGTACGAATACGAATAACTTGTTCAACTGACGTAACAAAGATCTTACCATCGCCAATTCGGCCTGTATGAGCAGCTTTGATGATTGCTTCAATACATTCCTGTACTTGCTCTTCAGCTAGAACAATTTCTACTTTTATCTTTGGAAGGAAGTCAACGACGTATTCAGCACCACGATAAAGTTCGGTATGACCCTTTTGTCGACCAAAACCTTTCACTTCAGAAACCGTTAGACCCATTACACCAATATCTGATAATGATTCACGCACATCATCCAGCTTAAAAGGTTTAATAATTGCTTCAACTTTCTTCATCTCTAGTACCTTATTCTATTTTTGAATTTACACTATACCCAGATGTTATTGGATATCGCCTGTCTCGCCCAAAAGCACGGCGTGTTATTCGAATACCTGGTGGTGCTTGGCGGCGCTTGTATTCATTACGATCCACCATTTTTATCACTTTAGCGACCATGTCAGCTTCAATACCTGATGCCACCATATCTTCAAAGCATTTATCTTCAGAGATATATAGCTCTAACAGATTATCCAATATATCATAGGGCGGCAAGCTATCTTGATCAAGTTGATCATCTGCTAATTCAGCAGATGGTGGTCGAGTAATAATTCGCTCAGGTATAACTCTTGAAAGAGTATTTCTATAATTACTGAGTTGATAAACTAGCGTCTTATACACATCTTTCAACGGCGAGAAACCACCAGCCATATCACCATATAATGTTGAATAACCAACAGCCATCTCGCTCTTATTACCTGTGGAGAGCACCATTGCACCTGTTTTATTAGAAATAGCCATTAATATCACCCCCCTAACGCGGGCCTGAATATTTTCCTCTGTCGTATCTACCGTCTTGCCAACAAACTGATCCGACAAGGTTGATAGAAACTGTTCAAATAAGTCATCAATTGCAATGACACTATGATTTACACATAGTATTTCAGCCATTTCTTTAGCATCATCTAAGCTTATTTTTGCTGTATAGCGAGATGGCATCATCACTGTACTAACGCGTTTGGAGCCTAAAGCATCTACAGCAAGAGCTAGTGTCAATGCAGAGTCAATTCCTCCAGATAAGCCAATCACCACGCCCTGAAAATGGTTTTTTTCAACATAGTCACGTAAGCCTGAGACTAATCCTTCATAGATCATAGCCATTTCAGACTCTTTTTCAGCTAACTCACCATCTAAAATTAGTTCATTCTCTGCATTTCTATGAATCGATACAGGGAATAGGCCTTGTTGCCATGCAGGTGCACGAGCTACTTTCCCCCCCGTACTAGACAGTGCAAATGAACATCCATCGAAAACCAGTTCATCTTGACCGCCAACCTGATTAACATAAATAATTGGGAGGCCTGTTTCTAAAGCTCTTTGTTTAACCTGATCTTCTCGTAGTTGCCATTTTCCTTGTCTAAACGGTGATGCGTTCAGGTTCAAAATAATATCAGCACTGGCATCTAATGCTTGGGCAGCCGGTTCTGAAAACCAAATATCTTCGCAAATGGTAATGCCAAATTTAAGGCCTTTATATTCAATAACGCAGGCATCTTTACCAGCTACAAAATAACGACGCTCATCAAAGACACCGTAATTTGGTAAATGATGTTTATAGTATGTGCCGAGACATTCACCATCAGCAATTAATGAAGCGGCATTATAAAGCTCTTCTCGCGCAATGCCTGATGTATGGCCGACTAAAACAGCAATACCTTTTATTTTCTTGATTAACTTTTTGAGCCCCTTATCAACCCGCTTACTTAAACCAGGACGTAAAAGTAAATCTTCAGGCGGGTAACCCGTTAAGGTTAGCTCAGGGAAAACAATTAAATCTGCTTGGAACTCATCCCTAGCTTGTTCTGCTGCACGAATAATGAGCTTAACATTTCCAGCAACATCACCAACCACAGGATTAATCTGTCCCATTACCAGACAAAATCGACTACTCACCACTACTGAGCCATTGCTTCAAGCATTCTTTCACCCATTTCAGCAGGAGATCGAGCAATATGCACACCCACTGCAGCCAATGCTTCCAGTTTAGCTTCAGCCGTACCTTGGCCACCACTGATGATAGCGCCCGCATGGCCCATTCTTTTACCTGGAGGGGCAGTAAGGCCTGCGATATAAGCCACTACTGGCTTAGTAATATGATCTCGAATATATTCGGCTGCATCTTCTTCTGCCTGACCGCCAATTTCACCGACCATCACTATGCCCTCAGTTTGAGGATCAGCTTCAAAAAGAGCTAAACATTCAATAAAGTTCATGCCATGAATAGGATCGCCACCGATGCCTACACAAGTACTTTGACCTAAACCATTTTCAGTTGTTTGTTGGACTGCTTCATAAGTCAATGTACCTGAACGGGACACAATTCCAATCTTACCTGGTAAATGAATCGATCCTGGCATAATGCCAATTTTACATTCCCCTGGTGTAATTAAACCTGGACAGTTTGGACCGACTAATTTTACATCTTTGTTTTTTAGAGCATGTTTTACTCGTAGCATATCTAATACTGGAATGCCTTCGGTGATACACGCAATTATTTTAATTCCTGCATCTGCCGCTTCTAAAATTGCATCGGCTGCAAATGCAGCTGGCACATAAATCATGGTTGCGTCAGCACCTGTTTGTTGAACTGCTTCATACACAGTATTAAAGACTGGACGGTCTAGGTGTGTTTGCCCTCCTTTTCCAGGAGTAACGCCACCGACGAGTTGAGTTCCATATGCGATCGCTTGCTCAGAGTGAAATGTACCTTGTTTACCAGTAAATCCCTGACAAATAACCTTCGTATATCTATTAATCAAAATACTCATGCTTATTTTTCCCCTGCTGAAGCAACTGCTTGTCTAGCAGCATCAGTTAAATCGTTTGCCACACGTAAATCCATTCCACTACTGTTCAATAGTTCACGACCCAGCTCTGCATTTGTCCCTTCTAAACGGACGATAACAGGTAATGTCAATCCAACATCTTTAGCTGCTTGAATAATTCCTTGTGCAATCAAATCACAACGAACAATGCCACCAAAGATATTGACAAGAATAGATTTCACTTTACTATCCGATAAAATTAACTTGAAGGCCTCAGCAACACGATCAGCAGTAGTACCACCACCTACATCAAGGAAGTTAGCAGGTTGACCACCTTCTTTTTGGATTAAATCCATCGTCGCCATAGCAAGCCCCGCACCGTTCACCATGCAGGCCACATCACCATCTAATGAAATATAATTAAGGCCATATTTCTGAGCGACTACTTCAGCTTCATCTTCTTGGCTTGCATCAAACAATGCAGCCAATTCGGAATGTCTGAATAAGGCATTACTGTCTAAATTAAGCTTTGCATCAACTGCAAGTAGTTCATTATTGCCAGTAACCACTAATGGATTTATTTCCACCAAATTTGCATCATTTTCAGTAAATAAACGATATAGCCCTTGCATCACTGTTTGCAATTGTTTGAATGCCCCACCAGTAAGACCTAAGAAGAATCCAGCTCTGCGGCATTGGTAAGGCTGCAAACCAACAACAGGATCTACAAATAAATTCAAAATAGCTTCTGGCGACTCTTCAGCAACGGATTCAATATCCATACCGCCTTGTGCTGACACCATGAATGCAACCCGCTGTGTAACACGATCAACTAGTACAGCAAGATAAAGTTCACGCTGGATATCAGAAGGTTGTTCAACCAATACTTGATGTATAGGTAGACCTTGTTCTGTTGTTTGGTGCGTTACAAGATATTGACCCAGCATCTCATAGGCAGCATCTGCAACGGAATCTAGCGTGTCTACAACTTTAACGCCCCCGACTTTACCTCTGCCTCCAGTGTGAACTTGAGCCTTAACGACCCATCGGTCACCACCTAGTTGCTCAGCTGCTTGCCGCGCTTGAGAACCACTGGTTACAACTTGACCTTGAGGTGTTGCAATATGATAACGAGTAAATAATTGTTTAGCCTGAAATTCGTGCAGGTTCATCGATACTTTGCCTTCATTAAATATTTTGGTATGGCAATATCATTAACCATACTTAGCCTTATATTTTCTCGCAATAGAGCAAGAATTACCATAACTGTACATGATATAGTTGCCTTAAATCACAGCTAATAGAGATGTACATGACCCCGCTTTATCCTGAAATAGAACCATATGCTGTCCATAAAATAAAAATGGAACCACTCAATAGTGGTCGGCATCATGAGGTATACGTTGAAGAATGTGGAAATCCTAAAGGAATTCCTGTTGTATTTTTACACGGTGGACCAGGTTCGGGTTGTCGCCCTTCACATCGGAGCTACTTCAACCCTGATCTTTATAGAATTATTCTATTCGATCAACGTGGTTGCGGACGCTCTCTTCCTCATGGTGAGCTTGAAAATAATACAACTGACTACCTAATTGCAGATATGGAAACCATCCGTCAGCAGCTTTCTATTTCAAAATGGTTAATTTTTGGCGGCTCATGGGGGGCAACCTTAGCACTTGCCTATGCTCAAAATCACCCAAGCCATGTTTCAGCGATGATATTACGAGGCGTTTTTCTCGGCAGACAACAAGACATTGACTGGGTTTATGCTGAAGGTGGAGCTTCAAAGCTGTTTCCTGATGCGTGGCAGCATTTAGTAGAGGAGCTACCACCGACACAACAAAGCCATCCACTCAAGGCTTACTACCAATTACTGACTAATCCTGATGAGTTGAAACAAATGAGTGCCGCTAAAACATTAGAAGCATGGGAAAGCACCATTGTTACCTTACGCGATCATGAATACCAGCATGATGATACAAAAGAAACAGGGCCTTTAGCCCACTCACGTATCCAGCTTCACTTTGCAACTAATGAATGTTTTCTTAAAGATTCGCCGTTGCTTGAAAATATAGCCCCCATTCGGAATATCCCTACGGTTATTGTTCATGGCCGCTATGACATTGTTTGTCCATTCCAACAATCATGGGAATTACACCAAGCATGGCCCGAAACAGAGCTAAATGTCATTGCAAAAGCAGGTCATGCGGCTGGCGAACCAGCACTAATCGATGCGCTCGTGACGACGACAGATGCTATAGGTAAACAACTCGCATCTAATTCGATTAAATCAGTTTAATGATAGCTCTACTACAACGCGTACACCATGCCAACGTCACGGTCTCAGGAAAGCTGATAGCAAGCATAGAAGAAGGTTTACTCGTATTCATTGGCATCGAAAAAAACGATACCGTAGAACAAGCGACTCACCTACTTAAACGCCTACTCGCTTATCGTATATTTAGTGATGAAAATGATAAAATGAATCTATCTGTTAAGGACATTGATGGCGGCTTACTATTGGTACCACAATTTACATTAGCTGCTAATACGAATAAAGGTTTACGGCCTAGCTTTACATCAGCTGCTTCGCCTGATGATGGTAAAATTCTATTTGAGTATCTATGCAACAACGCGAAGCAGCTTCATCATACTGTATCAACGGGCCTGTTTGGTGCCGATATGCAAGTCAGTTTAACGAATAATGGTCCAGTCACTTTTTGGCTGCAATCCCCCCCAGAAAAGCAAGGATAATTAATGAAAAAAGCTATAATTGGTTTATTGCTAACAATCATAGGAATCGCAGCGTTAGTACTCATTCCATCCAAGCAACCTCCAGCTCCAATGCCATGGGAAGTCACAGTAATGGCTGATGGTAATAGCAAAGTATTTGGTATACATCTAGGTACAACTACCTACAAAGAAGCACAAGAACAGTTTAAAGAATTTGGTAAGACGGCAATATTTACTGAAGAAGGCTCTCCTCCTAGTGTTGAAGCTTTTTTTCAGAGTATCAATTTAGGTGGTTTATCTGCCAAGTTAGTTCTGAAATTAGTCGTTGAACCCTCGGCGATCGACACTATGCTGGCACATGCTTTGGAGGCTCGTATTCAGCCAAGTGGCGCACGAAGCCATACGCTAAATAATGAAGCAAATGCTCGCCTAATCAACGCCGTTGTTAGTACGATAACTTATATCCCATCAGTTCGGCTTAATGAGGAAATGATTCGTTATCGTTTTGGCGATCCGCAACAAATAATTAAAGACGAAGAAAACCCAAATACAGCTATTTGGTACTACCCTGTTTCAGGTTTATTAATCCGTCTTAATGAAAACCAGAAAACTATTTTGGAGTATCAAGCTAATAAGCTATAAGCTTTTGGTTTATAAAACTGAGTTTTCATCAATAAAACGACTAAAGTCTTCTAAAGAAAGTGGTTTGCTAAAGTAATAACCTTGCACTCGATCACAATCATTTTCTTCTAAAAACTGGAGCTGTTCACTCGTTTCAACACCCTCAGCGATGACTTCTAGGTTTAGCCTATGCGACATTGCGAGGATGGCTTTAACGATAGCAGCATCATCTTCATCAATATTAACATCTCGTATAAACGAGCGATCTATCTTAAGCACATTAAGTGGGAATCGTTTCAGGTACGATAGTGATGAATAGCCAGTGCCAAAATCATCAATAGCAAGTGTTATGCCCACATTGCTTAATGAGTTTAATGTTGTTATTGCAAGTTCAGTGTCATCCATTAACACACTTTCAGTAATTTCGAGCTCGAGATTATCAGGTGACATTCCAGTTGCAGCTAACGTATCTTCAATAAATATAGCAAGGTGACCACCTTGGAACTGACGACCAGATAAATTGACTGCCATTCTGAACTCAGGAACCAACTTATCTTTTAATGACAGATAAGCCTGAACCGCTTGTTCAATAACAGTTTGTCCAACATTACTAATCAAACCTGCATCTTCTAAGATTGGAATGAAATCAGCAGGAGATACATCCCCCCATTTGTCACTATTCCAGCGCAGCAATGCTTCAGCACCGGTAATTGCCCCTGTTTCTATATCTATCTGTGGCTGGAAGTGCAAATAGAACTCATGATTATCAATAGCGCGGCGTAAACTAGTTTCCATTGCTAAGCGTTTAGCTGACTGAGCATTCATTTCACCAGAATAAAATTGGAAGTTATTTCGTCCTGAATTTTTAGCGTGGTACATTGCTGCATCAGCATTTTTGACCAGTAGTTCAACATCTCTACCATCAGCTGGATATAAGCTAATTCCGATACTAGGACTAATAGATACCTCTGTACCATCGATCAGGTAAGGTTCAGCGATGGTATGGAGCACCTTGTTAGCGACACCACCTACATGGCGAGCGGAACTAACGTCCTCCAAAATAACGGTAAACTCATCTCCTCCTAGACGGGCGACGGTATCTCCTTCACGAATACACGTTTTTAATCGTGTAGCTACTTCACAAAGCAGTTGATCACCTGCTTTATGCCCAAGTGAATCATTCACTTGTTTGAACCTATCTAGATCCAAGAAGAAGACGGCTAGTCTAGTCGTATTTCGATGAGCCTTATGAATTGCATGATCAAGACGGTCATTAAAAACCCCACGATTTGGTAAACCAGTTAAGCTATCTAAGCTTGCTAACCGTCTTAGTTTTTCATCGTTTTCGCGTTGAATAGTTATATCTTCAAATAACCAAATACTGCCATCACTGGGGTCAGCTGGATTAATAGACTTACCAGACATCATCGCCCAAAATAACTCGCCACCTTTTTTTTCTAACCTTATTTCACCGACATAGCTGCCACCATCACTCAAAGCACTATAGGCATCATCTCCCATCTGTTCATAGGTTTCATCATTAGGATAAAGTAGTCGAGTAGATTGCCCCTCGACTTCAGTTCGATCTCTAACAAACAATTGTTCGAACTTGCTGTTGACTCGTAATATAGTTCTATTCTTAATCAATGCAATACCCACCATTGCATTTTCAAGAATTGCATCTAGCTCAGAACTAGTTGTTTGCAGTTTTTTTTCAGCTTGTTTCCATGCTGTAATGTCCGAAATAACACATACCCATATATCATGTTTAAGACTAGAAACATGATTTAAAGATAACCACATAGAAAACGGCTGATTATTATAATCCCGTCCATC
This sequence comes from uncultured Gammaproteobacteria bacterium, assembly GCA_937900515.1. GTDB lineage: Bacteria > Pseudomonadota > Gammaproteobacteria > Nitrosococcales > Methylophagaceae. Next base: position 13,649 of record CALCCU010000156.1, read on the forward strand.
CAGCTCTCTATTCTCAGCTAACATTGTACTGATCTGCTTGAATGGAACATCACTATACTGTTCCGCTAGAAAGTCATTAATACTTAAGCCTTTTAATGTTTCATCATTGGCTTTTAAGACTTTCTCAGCAACAGGATTACTTGTGGTAATAACACCTTCAGACGATAAGGTTAAAATGGCTTCTGGTACAGCATTCAATACTGTAGTTAGATACTCTTTACGAACCTGTAATGCTTCTTTTGCATCAGCGAGATCTTTTATTAAAGCCTGAGTATTTTCGGCAAATGAATTGAAATCTACTGCAATAATAGCAAACTCACTTCGTCCTTGAACTACATTCAAACGAGTATCAAAAAGCCCTGAAGATAGAGCATGCATA
>CALCCU010000157.1 GCA_937900515.1 uncultured Gammaproteobacteria bacterium
TAACGATCCCTTGTACCAAGCATCATAGTAAGTTAACTCCACCATATGCCTAAGCAAAATAAGAGACGCTTCAACTCACTGCTGATTATTTCAGATATTGAAGTAAATATTGATATAAAGCCTGCACCTTAGCATTGTGTTTTAAATCACGATGATAGACATACCACAGCACATCATCTTGTAATTGTAGGCTCTGATCTAATTTTACTTTATGTAATTTCTGATCAGATGCATCTCTATCAGATACTAAACCTATTCCAATTCCTGCTTTAACAGCCGCTTGCACATCCAATAATTGATTACTCTGATAGACAACCTGTTCGTTTTCTAGGTATTTCATTACATATTTCACGAGTGGTATATGAAACTTGTCCGCACTAGGCATAACCCAATCATGATGATTGTATTCAGCCGTATTTCTTGGTAGACCACGTTGTTTAACATAGCCATCAGCGGCGTAATAATTCATATTAATCGGCATAATCTCACGTGCAATCAAGTCAGGATCTTGCGGCATGGGGCCAGCTCGTAATGACACATGTACTGCTCCACTTGCTAAAGGTATCACTTCATCTGTAGAAATCAGTTGCAAACGCAACTTGGGGTAAGCTTTCCGAAACTCTAATAGCGCAGGGTTAAGCATTGAAGAAAAATTAACTAAGGTAGTGATACGTAAATTTCCACTAATATCTTGCTCAACACTACCTAACAAATTATCTAATCGACTAAATCCAGCATAAATATCAGGCATTTCATTGACTAAAATAGTGCCAGCATCAGTCAACTTATAACCTCGTTGATGACGTATGAATAACTTAATACTCAGTGACTTCTCTAAACGGTTTACATGACGCAATACTGTTGCATGATTGCACTGTAACTGTTTTGCCGCCTTACTCAATGAGCCCGCTTGAGCCACTTGGTAAACTACTCGATAATCATCCCAATGTACGCTCTGCACTGCTACCTACCCATCTGACGCCAGAGAATTCAATATACCATTCTCTCTATACAAGTTCATTACTTTATGCACAATAGTTTATTGTTTTTAGCACTAGCTAACTAAAACACAACTCTCTAAGCTATCCATAGATTGAATAGGGAAAGCGAATGATGACTCTAAAAAATACAGCACAATCATATGGCTGGATAAGTATTGCGATGCACTGGCTAATGGCTCTTGCTATTTTCGGCTTATTTGGTCTGGGTCTGTATATGGTGGAGTTAACTTACTATGATGCTTGGTACAAGGGATCGTTAGATTTACACAAAAGTATAGGTATTATCACTTTCAGCATCTTACTCTTAAGACTGTTCTGGCGAAGCATTAATATAAAACCAGCTGAATTACCTGCGCCAAAGTGGCAGAAAATGGCTGCACATTGGATGCATATTGCCTTGTACATTGTCATGTTTTTATTGATGTTGACCGGTTATCTTATCTCTACAGCCAAAGGTAAAGCGATACCTGTTTTTGGTCTATTCAGTATTCCAGCTTTGCCATGGACAATTAACAATCAAGAGGATATCTCGGGGCTTATCCATGCCACCTTGGCTTGGTCACTCATAGTAATGTCAGCACTTCATGCATTTGCGGCAATAAAACACCAGTTTATCAATAAGGATGGCGCTCTTAACCGAATGTTAACGCCCAAATAATTACACTACACACCACACTTACAATATGGAGAAAGGTACTATGAAAAAACAACTTCTAACATTAACACTTGGCGCTGCAACATTATTATCGAGCCTAACGCATGCCGCAGACTATAAAATAGACACAGAAGGTAACCACGCCTTCATCAACTTCAAAATCCAACACTTAGGTTATAGCTGGTTAACAGGACGGTTTAACGACTTTGATGGTACTTTTAGTTATGACAAAGACAAACCTGAAGCATCTACAATTAATGTCACTATCAATACAGCCAGCATTGACTCAAATCATGCTGAACGAGATAAACATTTAAAAGGCGATGAATTTCTAGATGTCTCACAGTTCCCAACATCTCATTTTGTCAGTACCAAATACGAATCAACAGGAGAAGACAAGGGCATCCTAACAGGTAAATTCACTCTGCATGGCGTCACAAAAACCATCAGTTTCCCTATCACAAGAATCGGTGAAGGTAATGATCCTTGGGGTGGTTACCGTGCAGGTTTTGAAGGTAAGACCACCTTAAAACTCACTGACTATGGTATTGATTACAACCTAGGCCCAGCTTCAACGCACGTTGAACTTGAGTTACTGATTGAAGGTATTCGCCAATAACGCTATACAAAGAAAGGGGGCAAACTATTGATTTAGTTCGCTCCCTTTTCTATTTAGTGGTTTAATAACTGAATCCTTTAACCACAATAAAAATCAATGACAAAAAGCCAACAAGTTAACTATGCCAACTTACTCCGCCAGAATGGCGGCCTATTAGCCATCACCTTTCTGGCGGTATTTACAGGCAATCTAGGTCAGAGCTTTTTTATTGGGTTATTTCAAGCTGATATCAGTGAACAATTGCAGATCAGTACCGCTCAGTTCGGTAGCATTTATTCTATTATCACCCTTATTAGCGGCTTTTTGGTCATGCACTTTGGCGCCAAAATTGATTGGATATCGCCCCGTTCCTATGCGCTAGCGATACTATTGAGCCTATTACTTGGCTTACTGCTTCTAACAACCTCCAATGGTTGGATTTATGCATTATTAGGTCTTGCATTAGTTAGAGTGTGTGGCCAAGGCATGATGACACACTTTGGTAATACTGTTGCTGGCAGGGAATTTAATCAAAACCGAGGTCGCGCCCTAGGTATCAATGCTCTTGCCATGCCGAGTGGAGAAGTGATTCTTCCCCCACTTACAGGGATGTTATTAATCTGGCTAAGTTGGCAACAAGTATGGTGGGTAATTACGCTTATTCTCATCGCACTCTGGGTGGTGCTGTTTCTCAAGGTAGATTGGCCTCAGTCCCCACATAAACATGCCAAAGCTGCAAAACAAGCATCCAATAACTTTAAGCCATCTCGTGACAAGCAGTTTTGGCTACTCATACCAATGTTAATTGTTTTACCTAGCACATTGACCGGTATTTTTGTCTATCAATCACAATTAACTCAGCACCTCAATGCCAGTCCAAGCAGTTATATCCTAGCCCTAACAGCCATGGGTATTATACGTTTTCCCATAGCATTATTAGGCGGCCGCTGGATTGATGATATTGGCGTAAGCAAAATAGCTCGCAGCTACCTTGCTCCCTACGCTATTGCGTTATTATTAAGTGCATTGCTCTCTGGTGACAGCGCTATCTGGATATTAATGATAGGGGCGGGCATTTCGATGAGCATGTCTTCAACTGTTGCCGATAGTTTATTAGTCGAACTGTGGGGTAAAGAAAGGCTCGGTCGAGTAAGGGCTCTTCGGGCCGCTTTATTAGTTTTTTCAACGGGCATTGCACCCGCACTATTTGGCTTTTTACTTGATGCAGATATCTCTTTCCGAACCTTACTATTAGGCATGCTGTGCTATTTAGCCATAGCCTGGTTAATGGCTCAATCCCCCATCAATAGAGTTAACCAAGGCAGCTAGCTACCATTAAAGCATCCTAAATTCAATACACTATGAACTATTCCGCCTGACAGAGGAACAATTAAATATTGCTTATTTTGATATTTAAGCAATATATCAATGCTTATTCTTGGCATTCATTATTACCCCATACTCTACTTTAAATATAATTCCCTTAATTCTCCACATTTAATCTGGGCAACAGATTTTTTATTTTTCTATAGATACTATGAAATTTGTCTAGACTTGTTTGGGCATCAATAAGCCGGCCAGATTGATGATAACTGTATATTTCATTAGCCAAACGATGAAGTTCACTATGCAAATCCACAACCATACTAAATGGCTGAATTGTTACTTCTTCAGAGTTTTCACTATGCTTCACCCATATTCCACAGTGGCATTGAGTTTCATCTAATATTGGCCATTGCTTGATATCACCTGAACTAGATTGAATATTACTGAGAAAAAATGTGTACCATCGGTCCAGTGTTAGGTTGAGCAACTGAGAACTATCTATTAAGCCAGTTTTATAATTCTTACCAAAATTAATCCATATTTGATTTGGTTGATAACTTTGTAGCCAACCCTGGAAATCTGCAGCTGACATAGGCCGTGCCACACAGTAACCTTGAACCAATTCACAGCCCAAGTTTATCAGCATAATTCCTTGCTCACTTGTCTCTACACCCTCTGCAATAATATCTCTATGAAATGAATTAGCTAAACTAATTACACCATCAATAATCGCATAATCGCCGGGGTCATCGAGCATATTCTGAACAAATGTTTGATCGATTTTCAATGTTTTGGCAGACAAGTGACTTAAATGCGTCAATGAAGAATATCCTGTGCCAAAATCATCTAATGCTACCGGTACACCTAAAACATTTTGAATAACATCTGTAATATTACTAATAAACGTGAGATCACTTAATTTACTACTCTCTAAGATTTCAAGCTCTAAAAACTGGGGGTCTACCTCAGGATAGCGAGACAGTGCTTGCTCTAAATCCTCTACAAAAGTACCTGACTGGAGTTGATATGAAGCTACATTAATACTAATTTTCAGTTCAATGTTCTGTTTCTGCCATTGTTCTAACTGTCTTAGTGCTTGCTCAATAACCCAGTTACCTATTCCAATTTCTACTTCTGTTCCATAAATCAAAGGTAGAAATTCAAGGGGAGGTATAAGTCCTTTTGTCGGGTGTAACCAGCGAATTAAAGCTTCCACCCCCACTACTTTACCCGTCAACATATTCACTTTAGGCTGATAAAACAAACTAAACTCATCATTATCTAATGCATGCTTAATTTCATTTAAATGTTGATGCATATCGATAGTTTCTTGATCTTGGGTGATATCAAATAACTCATATCGATTACGGCCCGTTTGTTTTGCTTCATACATAGCATGATCGGCATGGCGCAATAACGTATCAATATCACCCTTATCATTAGGATATAAAGTCATACCGCTTGATACAGTTACAATATGACTGTGGCCCCCAATAAGGAATGGCTTGGCTAACTCATGATGTATTCTGTCCATGGTTACTTCATAATCTTTTACAGATAAAATATCATTTAATAGTAATGCAAATTCATCCCCTCCTTGGCGAGAGAGGGTATCCTCATCTCTTATGCATCGCTTAATGCGTGCAGCTACTTCTATCAATAACTTATCACCGATCTCATGGCCATAATTATCATTCACGGGCTTAAAGTCATCTAAATCAAGAAAACAAACCGCTAGTTGTGTTTTTGCTCTATTACTATGTGCAATAGCTTGATTAAAGCGGTCAACAAATAAAACGCGGTTAGGTAAACCTGTTAGCACATCATAATGTGCCATAAAGTTGAGCTTATCTTGCTGCTCTTTTGAGTGAGTAATATCAGTAAAAAGACCTATGTAGTTGACAGGTATACCTTTCTCATCCTTAATCGTCGATATTGTCTGCAACTGTGCATAAAGTTCACCCGTTTTTTTACGGTTCCATATTTCACCTTGCCAATAACCTTCATTGAGAAGTGTATTCCACATATTTTGATAGAAACTTTTATCTTGCTTTCCTGAACTTAATATTGAAGGGTTCTGTCCTATAATCTCTGCTCGACTATAAGCCGTGATATCACAAAAAGCAGGATTGACATCGATGATCTCACCTTGCGAGTTAGTGATAATAATCGCCTCATGGGTATTATTAAACACACGCGATGCTCGCTCCAAGTGTTGTGCATTTTGACTAAGTTTAAACAAAGCTTTCTGTTGCTTATGCCAACCCCAGATTGAAAATAAAATAAGCCCTGCAATGGAGAGGTAAAAGCCTTTTTTTACATCCGTTTGTTTATTTGTACTAATCTCAAGTTCGGCATTGTATTGGCTAATTAACTGATTACATAAGCCTATAGTCTGATTATCAAGTAATCGATGATTTAATTCAGACAGCTTATGCGAGTAATCAATCATTACGACAATATGTTTTAACACCTTATTAACAGGACTTGAGATTTGAGTTGGTAATTGACTCGAAATACGCTGAAGCGATTCCCGTTCCTGTAGCAACCCCTCCATATCAGCATGAGGAGCGCCAATAGCTGTATATAAAAGTACCTGATGCACTACCTGATATATTTCGTTTAGCAGGTGTGCATGTTTAGTATCGGACAGTAACTGATCAAGGCCAGAGAAGCCTTTAAATAAATAAATAGCAGAGTTTCTGTAAACCGAATAGGTTGACTTCACTTGCTCTGTTGTAGCCAGTATTTCTTTTATACTTGCAGTCAGT
>CALCCU010000158.1 GCA_937900515.1 uncultured Gammaproteobacteria bacterium
AAAGCAACAATAGATTGTTGAGCTTGAGTACCTTCTTGAGCTGATTCGTGAGATTGAAAGTACAAATTAATAGTAAACTTGTCAGGGTATTTTTCACCATCACGGAAAAGCAAAGCCTCTTGGGATACTGTGTACCATTGATGCCCTGCTCGTTTATTATTTGGAAAATTATTATTAGTTAAGTTAGTAGTTTCAATTTCAATATGCATGGTTAATTCCTATTTAATTTTAATAGTAGTGATAGATATAATTGACGAGTGAGAGTCAATATAAGAAATAGCAAGCTGTATGGCTCGCTTAGAAGAGGTTGCAACTTCTTCAGAAGAGACGTAAGAAGAATCCTCGAAAACAAAAAAAACTTGATAAGTATTCATGTTAGGCAACAAGACGAAGATGATTGATAGTAGGCTTTTGATACCAATCAGGAATAGAAAGCTCTTTAACTTCTATCTCCCTGATTTCTTTGATTCGTACGGCTGTATGCTTGGTTGTATCGCATATTTCAGCAATATCGATATTTAATTTACGAAGACGAGAACGATGTTCTTTGACCTGTCGTTTTTGTAAATCGAATTTTTCGCCATGTAACCACATAAAATAATATGATGCTGTTGCATTAGCAGCTTGTGTAGACTTTACGATTTCTTCTTCTTTTAATAATTCAGCAATTGATTGATAAGTCATGGCATTTATACCTAATTTTTTGTCTATATTTAAAAATTCATTATGTAAGTTATTTAATTTTGTATAGTCTGATAAACCCCAGAAACGTAAATCGTTTCTAATAAGATATTTACTTTTTAATTTTTGCTCAAAGCGTACAACGCCTTGCTTAATACAGTAATCGAAAACCTGTTGTATATATCTATATTCTTCTGATTGTTCACCATGCAAACGTTTAATCTTTTCCATCTGGTGAAGTTGCAATTCGTTTGCTTTGTCATAAACAGACGGATAGATAAGACTAGCGTTGCCCTTTTTAGAGAGCCAGTCGAGTGTACAACCGTTGGTATGTAAACGAGGGATAGAGTTTCTATAACGTTGTGTGGATAATCCTCTAAGGTAATCCGAGACATTGCCCTCTCCAACTTGTTTGTTTGTAGTGATGTGTAACTCCTGAACAGTTGCACCATCAGAAGCGGTAATGACTTTTTTACCATCCTCACCAGTAAGTAAAAATTTCTTTGTACACTTAGTAAACGGTGGAAGTCCGAGAGATAGTAAAATTCGGTTATACACCGAAACACATTCATCTATTGATTGAAAACCGAAAAGGTTATCAATCCGATTTATACGCGAGGGATTGCCTTTAACCGTAACGCGACCACCAGAAATACGAATTGAAACAGAAGTTGAAAACGAACCCTTATGCTTAAAAGCTGGTTGGCGTTCTGTCAATGTCTCACCAGATTCAACATCAACAACGATTTCAGCTCTATCCGATAAAAACGGAAGACTTTCATTGTGATCTTGAAAAATTGTGAGCCAATCGTAAAACATCAGTTACATATTTACCTGTATACAAAATGGAAGATGTAGCTATGTAAACACGTAAATATAAAACCTGTCAACAAGTAAACGCGTAAAATAGTAAGATAGACATAATAAAAGGGGCTTGAAATGAAAATGTTCAGATTAACGGCCGCAGAAACGGAATTGTTGCGATCAAAAAGTATCGACTTAAATAAAAAACTAGTAGCTCAAAACAAAGAGCCACTAAAAGAAAGCGAGTTATTACACAAAATTTTAATGGAAGCATTGCCACGAACAGAAGTAGGCAAGCAGAAAACAATCAGCATATTTTAAATAAGAAGGGAGTGCGGATGTCCGCACCAAAGTACGGGTGTCACAGGAACCCGTACGCTAAAAACTAACGCGCTATCGCTTGTCGGCATTTCAAAATAAACAAATAAAAAAACCATTTGTTCATTCATCAACGCTTGACGTGAAAGAAAAAATACTGTAGCAATATTGAAAATAATGGACCGAAAAAAAAGGCTCTAAAGCCGCATTCTTACGTGATGAATTTTGCCTGGTAAGCGTGCCTGGTTAAAAAGTAATTGCGCAAAAAAAGCATTTTTAAGGGGTGTTATAGTAAGGGTCAGTTTATTTTAACGTCTTAGAACGCAGCACAGGAAGCCAAAAAGAGCTCGCATAACAAGACTATGTAAAAAAGCCTCGACCGAGGCAGTATTTTCGGTCAAGGCTTAGTTACATGAATCTAAATCATATTATGCGAACTTATATACAAAGAGAATTAGTCATCTTCTTGATTGGGTAAGTTTGAAACAAGGACACCTTGTTTGCTATTGGTTACGATTACGGAGCTGATTACATTCAAATCACCAACAGAAAGCGGGTATTGATTCGGAGCTTTACCTTTATCGCCAAATTCGGTAACTCTTTCACCGTCAATAATTGTAACGATGTAATCACCTGCAAGAAGCGAAGATGAAAATAATAGAAATAAAGCTAGGACATAGCCGCGGTACTGCGTGCCGCGTCTTTGTCTAGCTTTATAGAAAGTTGAATAAGTAGCCATGTTGGATAAAGTAGAACCTCAAATAAGTTTCTTGGAAGAGGAAAAGAAAAAGGCGAGACATGGTAGCGCCCTTTCAAATGCCAATGTGAAAGCTGGGTATAAGTTGATCTCATATCTGTTTCTTGGTCATTGATTAATTCAATATCATCTTTAAATACTTGTCTTGTGTCATAACAGTTATATAAATCATGCCCTCTATACGTCCATCTATCTGCAACCATTGCGCTTTCATTGTCACCATAAAAAACCTTAGCTAAATGAACTTTAGGCATAGTTAAACGCTTACCAGTGAAACGCTTAGCCCAGAACGACAAAATAGGAACAGGGAGTCTATCCAGACGCTTTGCAACAACTAAATGCTCACAGAGATTATCTCTAACCTGTTTATCAATTGAGCCTATATCTTGAATAATAAAAAGTATATCCCAACCAAGTTTTCGACTATGAAGCATCCAATCAATAAATAAGGTTCTTTCCTTATCTCTATAAGTGCGAGTATTGAGCCATGTACCACACTCATCGAGAACAATAAGACCAAAAGTTGATTCATCAACATCAGAGCTACCCTCTCCTATTAAGTCTAAATCTTCAGGTCTGGGCTTATCTGGCAACCTGTAGATGGATGATTTATTACGACGATTCACAATTTTGTCGATATTAATATCTAAGTTTGTGGCGACTTTTCTACCTCTTCTTAAATACTCTTGAACCTTGCCAATAGTAACAAGCGTTTTACCTGAACCCAATTTGCCAGTAATAAAATAAACCGCCATAACTAAGCCCCCGTAAGACGAAAGGCAATAATATTTCGCCAGTAAACATAAACTTGAGAAGCAATAAGACCAGAGCTGATAGCTGTTAAGCAGGCGGCTGTATTGTCAGGTAAAAGCCCAAAACCAAAAAGGAAAAAGCCTGTAGGGAGCGCTACATAAATAGAAGCAATAAGGGCATCAATAGCAGTTTTTAAAGTGATAACGATAGATGTAAACGCAGTAATTGCAGCGGCTACAATACTTAATCGTTTGCCTAAGAACTGGGCAAAATAAGCAAGTATAGAGGTAAATAAAGACCATATCCAAGGTATTAATTGCATGTTATGAACTCCTAGAAAGAGTACGAAGATAAATGTTGTAAAGCGCGAAAAGCGTCAAACCGTAAAGCAAAAAACGGAATGCTGGATGCAAAGAATCATCATAGATTTGGCAAAAAGTAGTCATGGGATTAAAATCCTCACCATGAAAATCGACGCTATAAGCAGATGGATTACAAACGCCTGTAGTTGGAAGTTGAAAAGGTGTTATATCAATAATAGTGCTAGAAATATCACTTTCACCAATATTACCGATTTCATCTATAAAGCCATCAAGCTGACCATTAATGCCCGAACCATCGAGAGCATCGGAAACGCTACCTAGTGAATCTTGACCCTCCAAAGTAATTACACAAGATGGTTGACCAGTAGAACCACAATTACCTTCTTTACTTGCATCTGGTTCAGTAGTAGAAGTGTCAGTAGTAGTAGTTGTTGTTGTACTGCCATCAGGATTAGTAGTGGTTGTTGTTGTAGTTGTTTGTGTAAAAGTATCACCGTCAGGAG
>CALCCU010000159.1 GCA_937900515.1 uncultured Gammaproteobacteria bacterium
CGCATGAACTCGTTACTTTTTGCAAAGCACTATATGCACTTTGTGATATTCATTTCTGCGCCTAGCATTACATAAGTTAAGTTTTTACTTCTCAAATAGTTGCGCATTGTATTATAGCGCCCAAATTATAATTCCTTGTATTTATGTTATATGCCATAGTTTCTAAGGTAAATGCCTATATAAAGTTGTTGGATTTAAGGCATTTGACCTAATCGGTTTTTATTTTATCTATGATCAAAAATAATGCTTTCAATTGTTCTTTATACGCTTAGTATTTGCCAGCCTAAATTCATTCTGAAAAAGAGATGCAAAGGTGGCGAATATAATGAGAGAACACAATGAAAGTAATTAGGCGCTCAAGTATTGCTAGTATAATGCTGTCAGCTATAGCGAATAGTAGTTATGCTGAGCATGTGCAGTTAGATGATTTAACGGTCACGGGTACACGAACTGAGAGATCTATATATCAGCAGGCCGCTAGTGTTGGCAGTAAGTCAGGTGAAGAAGTAAAATTAGACAATTCACTGACTCAAAAAGAATTACTCAATTCAATAGCGGGTGTTCGAATTACACAAACCGGCTCAACCATTGGTCATAAGGCGAGTGTTCGATTACCGAATAGCACCTCACCTTACTACCTATATTTGCAAGATAATATTCCTGTTCAATCATCAGGTTTCTTTAATCATAATGCTTTGGCTTTCACTACATTTAATGCGGCAAGTGGCGTAGAAGTATTAAAAGGTGCTGGTACTGCCTTGTATGGTTCTGATGCCGTAGGTGCTACAGTAAATGTATTATCTGCTTCGCCATATGATGAATTAGGGACATCCTTGTCAGTGGACGTGGGGAGCGATCAATTCCGACGATATGGTGTCAAAGGTGCGACAGAGCTCAATGATCACTCCGCTATATCCGCTAGCGTATCCCATGCTGAAAGTGATGGTTGGCGAGATCATTCAGAGTTTGATCGTCAAGAACTAGCCATACGTTACATTAATGATTTTAATGATAATAATACCCTGAAGATAGGTCTGGATGTAACCAAGTTTGAAGCTGAAATGACCAGTGAAATTAAAGGCTTTGAGCGTTATCGTACTGAACCTACCTATGCTGGTGATAATGCAGAACGAACAATAAATGCAGGTGTTGAGCCTATTCGCCAATTTGATTTTGCACGTCTGAATGCAGAGTGGAACCACAACCTGTCTGATAGTGTTGATTTGAGTACGATTATTTATATTAGACAAAACCGTAATCGCTACAATGCAACATGGGAATCTAATGCTCCAAGTAATGACAGCAATGAAAACAGCGTAGGATTGTTATTCAAAGCAGATATGAGTTTTGATCGTACGCATATTATTAGTGGTATAGATGTTGAGTATACTCAATCTGAGCGTGAATATACGCAAGAATTTGATTTTGTCCCTAGTGGGTTTGGAAGCTCAGTTTCAGCGGGTAAGATCTATGACTACGATGTTGATTACACAGCCTTTGCACCGTATACACGCGTCGAATATGCAGTAACTGAAAAGTTAACTCTAGGTGCTGGTTTACGCTATGACATTAATCAATATAACTACACCAATAATTTGGCTGATGGTCAATATGCAGCATCAAGTTATGCCCGAGCAAGTTCTGATAATGACCCGACTTTTAATCATCTGAGCCCAAAAGCTGATTTAAGTTATCAGTTGACTGAAAAAGAGGTCATCTATGCTCGTTATGCCAACGGGTTTAGAATTCCTCAGGCTACTCGTTTGTATAGTTTGAGTACCGATAATATCGACTTCAAGTTAGATGAGGAAATAACGAATACTTTTGAGATTGGCTATAAAGTTAAAACAGAACGCCATACCTTTGAAGCCGCTGTTTATTACCTTACTATTGAAGACACGATAGTACGACGAGAAAATTCATTTGGTGATCGTTTTTATGTCAATGGTGATGAGACCGAGCATAAAGGTATTGAACTGTCTTTAGCATCCAAAATAACTGACGAATGGCAGACTAAAGTGGCTTATAGCTTTTCAAAGCATCAGTTTAAAAATGACACAGTATATGGCGACAATGATCAAGCTGAGGCACCTGAAAATATTGCCAATGTACGTTTAATTTATACACCAGAAAGACTAACTGGATTTACAGGTATGCTTGAATGGGAACATATAGGTTCATATTGGTTAGAGGATACAAATGACAAGGGGCGTTACTCAGGACATGATGTTGCCAATTTAAAACTACGCTATCAGGCTAGTAATGAATTGGCTGTATTTGCTCGAGTGATGAACATAACTGATCGTTTGTACGCTGAAAGTGCGTCATATAGTTATGGAAACGCAAATTACACGCCAGCAGCACCGAGACAAGTCTTTGTTGGATTTGAATATAAACTGTAAATTATAAATAACACATAAAAATAGAACCGTGCCTAGTTCTTCTGGTGCGGTTTTGTTGTTTTTAATTAATAGGTCTTTACTACTTTTATTTGGAGCATTTTTGATGCTTAGACATAGTTTGACGATAGGCTTGCTGCTCTTACTGACCTTTTCTATCAATGCACATGAACGTCATAAAACACTGCCACAAGGTGTGATGAGTCTGGATATACAGCAACAGGATGACACGGTTCATTTGTTATTGGGTAAACAGCTGGGTGATGATAAAAGTCTTTGGTACCAGTCTTCTTCGAATCAGGGGAAAACATGGACTAAGCCAATATTAATCAAAGATAAAATTAATGCTAAATTTAGTCGAGGCAATGATGCACGACTAGCGGTGCAAGGTAATAAGCTAGTTGTTGTCTGGACTAGGTGGGAAAAACAAGCACGATTTAATGCTGGACCGATGGAAATGGCACGTTCAGATGATGGTGGCCAAACATGGCAAGTTAGCGATACTGCGGCTGACTGGCAAGGTCCGCATGGGTTCTTCTCAATGGCGAGCTATGACGATGAAATTAGCCTAGTCTGGCTGGATAATCGAGATAACGCAGAGGGGTTTCAAGGTTTACGTTACTCTTCTACGACTGATGGTGGTGTGAGTTGGCAAGCCAATCAAACGCTAGATGGTAAAACCTGTTCATGTTGCTGGAACACAGCAAAATATAGCAAAACAGGAGAATTATATGTGCTGTATCGAGATAAACAGCCCTCTGATATGGCGATAGGAAAAATCTCTGCTGATAAACAATGGCAGCGATTGAATACCGTGGGTGCATTTAATTGGGACTTTGCTGGATGCCCGCATATTGGCGGTGGAATTGCCTTTGAAAAGGAAAATAGTATCCATACGGTAGTAGGTACCGCGCATGAACAATATACGGGTGTGCATTACCAATATTCACAAGACAAGGGACTAACCTGGTCTAACTCTCAACAACTGGGTGATGATACTGCCGTTCATGCAGATATCGCGATAGCTAAGAATGGTCAATTGATAGCGGCGTGGGATCGCATTACTGAACAGGGTATGCAAGTGGTATACGCGACAAAGTCTAAGCAAGATAAAACATGGAGTGCGCCACTAGTAGTATCTACTGAAAAAAGCAGTGGAACCCATCCTCGACTTGTCGGTTTTGATGATAGTGCCTTACTAGTCTGGACTGAAAAAGATCACTCCGGTAATCAACAGCTGAATACAAAAGCAGTCTCTTTAGCATTGGATAATGACAAATATGCAGATACAAGTCATATTCATGCGTTTGATAAAGGTTCATTCAAACGTATTCAGCAAGCTAATCAAGGACGGCCACATATTATGCTGTTTTGGTCTGAAACGTGTTCGTTTTGTATGAAAGAAATGGCTCTGTTTGGTGAGTTACTAACGGAAGGGCATCAAGTTAATCTGACAACCATTGGTACAGACTTCGGTTTATCTGACCAGACTATTAATCAGTTGCATCATAAAAAGGGATTGTCTGAGGTTGAAAAATGGATCTTTGCTAATCCTATTGTTGAATCACTCTATTTTGATGTCGATAGACGTTGGCGTGGAGAGTTACCGCTTACCTTTCTTGTCAATGCTAAAGGTGAGCTCATTAAACACCGTGGAGCATTAAATAAAGCGCAATTGTTATATTGGCTTGAACAGAATATAAGCAACCCTGAATGATGGGTGAGAGCGATTGTTTATCATAACTCGCAAAGTATGATTATCGCTTGTTAATATAACTAATCAATGATTTTTCTTTGAAAATCTGAGATTAAGTTTTTCAGCTATCTCCTAAAGCAAAGTAATTTAGGACAATAAGCAGTACTGTTGACCAATGAAAGCAGCGTATGAATTTGTCCCAAATCACAATGTCTTGCATTCAGGTTCTGCAAAAACTGGACTTGATGCTAGTACTGAAGCAAGAAAAATAACCGCGTGTACGTCAGTGTTTAATAAAACAGTCAGTTTTAGTAGTTTGAAAAATAAATCGTAGTGAAATTCCCACCACAATACAGGTGGTCATAACCAAAGCCATGGGAAAAGGAGTTCCATCACCAAGCAGCCCAACTAATGAACCTGTTAATGCTCCCGTAGCAAAACCTGATGCTCCTAATAGTGCACTCGCCGTGCCACTGTTATGAGGGAAGAACTCAATAGTACTTGACGTTGCATTCGAGACGATAAAGCTTTGTGAACCTACAAATAACATGATCATGAATACAACTAAACCCAGCTCAGGAGCCGATGAGAAGGTAATGTAGGCGAGTAAAATAACTCCAGAAGTAACTTGTATAGCTTGTCCTAAAGATAATAATTGATCAGGTTCGAAACGCCTTAATAAAACAATATTAAGACGATTTGCGATTAGCATGAACACAATATTGGCACCAAAAAACAAAGCATATGTGTTTTCACTAATATTGAAATACCCCATATAAACGGAGGGGGAGCCAGTAATAAAAGCAAACATGCCACCATAGGCACAACATAAAGCAAATAAATACCCTAATGCCTGTCGATGTTTTACTACGAGTAGGTAGCGCTGAACGGTGCTTATTTTGTGTGGATGGTGCACTTTAGTTTCAGGAATATATTTCTGAAACAGAAAACCAACAATTAACGTGTAAATAAGTAAGAACACAAAAATACCATGCCAGCTACTAAAGTGGAGAATAGTTGCACCCAGTACGGGCGCTAATAACGGCGCTATCATCATTATAAAGGCCATATGTGATAAGTTGCGTGCACTATCACGACCACTACTAATATCTCGGATAATCGCCCCCGAGTTCACGATGGCTAGGCCTCCACCTAATGCTTGCAAGCAGCGAAATGCCAGCAGGCCAGTCAGCGATGAACAAAGCACAATGCCTAGCGTACCCAGTGCAAATATTGTTAATCCGGTTAAGACGGTAGTGCGTCTGCCGAAGTGATCAGAAAGGGGACCTCCCATTAGTTGTCCAATACTGAAACCAGCGAGAAACAAACTTAAAGATAATTCGATATCGTGAATTGAAGAAACGAGATCTGTTGCCATAGATGGCATTGCTGGCAAATACGCATCAATGCTTAACGGTGCGAGTGCTGTTAAAGCCGCTAATAATATGAGTAGTCCGTTTAAGGACAAGGTCGGAGTGATCATTAGTTTACTTCAATTTTGAGTAGTAATAGTGCAATATCTTAACGCTCAAATGGTTAAGGAAAGGTTAATCGTTCAGAATAAATTTCCTGTAGGAATTTATCTTTTAAATAAATATCTCCTGGCCATGCAGCTTCTGCTTGTACACGTTCTGCAGCCATAA
>CALCCU010000160.1 GCA_937900515.1 uncultured Gammaproteobacteria bacterium
TTCTTCATCACTTCGAACTCATCGGTAGTGAGCAATCGCTTCTTAGAGTAGCTATCCTAGGGATAGTCCTGACATATTTCATATCACATCATTATCTCGTTGGAATCCAGGATATATTTTCACAACCAGTTGTAATCCTGGTAGGTTTGTATGAAATAAGCACCATACTTGTTCTCCTTTCTTTCAAAATTGTACCAGGTAAATCTCATATAAGGCGCGTTTACACACTCTGCATGGACTTAGTTGTTCTTTCCTATGGTCTTCACTTTGGACAAGACGCTGCTACAGTATTCTTCGCAATATATTCATGGGTAATGGTAGGTTTTGGCATGCGTTTTGGCCAAGCATATCTATTTGCTGGCACAGTTATAGGTGCGTCATGCTTTACCATTGTATTGCTAAATACAGACTATTGGATACAACAAAGGACTGCCGGAATAGGGCTACTTATAGGCCTAATCGTATTACCTGTATTTTTTTCTTCACTACTCAACAAGCTAACAAAGGCTAAGGCTTCCGCGGAAGAAGCTAATAAATCAAAAAGCCAGTTTCTCGCCAACATGAGTCACGAAATCAGGACACCGCTCAATGGAGTCATTGGCATGAGTGATTTACTCATGAGAACCAGCCTGAATAATGAACAAAAAGAGCTTGCCACAACATTACAGACATCTGCCAATACTTTATTAGCGCTAATTGAAGATGTCCTCGATATATCGAAGATTGAGGCCGGCAAGTTCTCCATCGAGAACACAGAGTTTGATTTACACCAGCTTATCAACAGCACATTATCTATGTTGCGTGTTCAAGCAGAGAGCAAAGGACTCCACCTTACATCCAACATTTCTCCATCAACACCCTTCAGGTTAATTGGTGACCCCCATCATCTTAGGCAGGTTTTTATTAACCTAATTGGGAATGCAATAAAGTTTACAACCAAGGGTAATGTTGAGATAAGAGTTAGCACCCTCAACGAAACCCAAGAAAAAGTCACCATAAGATTCGAAGTTATAGATACCGGAATTGGAATCCCTCTTGCTACACAACAAAACATCTTCGACAGTTTTACACAAGCCGACAGCTCAACAACACGCAAATATGGAGGGACAGGTCTTGGCACAACCATATCAAAACAGATCATCCAGCTAATGAATGGAGAAATTGGTGTACATAGCGTGCCTAACGTAGGTAGCACTTTCTGGATTCAGGTGCCATTCGAGAAACAACAAAATGATGAAACCATAGAGGCAAATAGCAACTTCAAAAGCATGAAGCCGCTAATCGTATGTGAAAGTAACCATCCAGAGCTTATAGATCTACTTGACGGCTGGAACGTAAACTCAACCACGACCAACTTTGAGAACCCGCTGTCATCCCTTATAGCGCTCGCGACTAGTAATCAAGAATTAAACACCGTAATAGTTATTGACAACAACAAACAGGAGGAAATTGATAACTTACCACTGACCATACACTCAGACTCCAGTACAGCTGGAATACCAATAATCCTGATCCAGCGCGCAAATGCCGAGTCAAATAATGATTATTATTTAAAACGAGGCTATACAAATGTAATCTCGCAACCACTAGATAGATCCGCGTTATTTAACGCAATACATGCCATCGGTCATGATTATAATGCTGACAACATCTATAACATCTCCGAATACGAGGATACTAAAAACCGTGACCACAGAAATCTGAACATTCTTATTGCAGAGGACAACAGAACCAATCAAATTGTTATATCCAAAATACTCGAATACGCCGGACACACGCCCATTATAGTTAACAATGGGCAGGAGGCGCTTGACAGTCTTGAATCCTGCGACGATGCTTCATTTGATATAGTCATCATGGATATGCAAATGCCGGTAATGGGCGGGATAGAAGCGACAAAAATTTACAAATTCACAAGAATTGGACAGAAGGCACTACCGATAATAATTCTTACCGCCAATGCAACTACAGAGGCCCTGAGGGAATGCGAGGAGGCAAAGGTCGATGCGTACCTTACCAAGCCAATTGAGGCGAACAAGCTATTAACAGCCATTAACAACCTGACAGCGACTTCTGGAAACACTACGCCTAGGGAAAACACCAAGCATGAACAGGCAAACATTAACAAAATCAATAATGGAATCTTCGACCCAAACGTTATCAATGAATTATCAGCTCTCTCAAGTGACAACGAATTTGTAGACACGCTAATCCACGGTTTCATGAGTGATTCCAGATCACTATTATTAAAAATGGAGAAATCGCTTGTAGCAAAGGATTTTGAAAATTACCTCGAATGCGCCCATGCTCTAAAAGGCAGTGCTGGCAGTATTGGCGCATCAAGAATACATGATTTATGCAGAGAAGCACTTGCAATTAAAGCAAGCGGGCCACGTTACTTAAGCTTGCTGAAAGAAATATATCAGACATATGAAAAAACTGAGACTTTACTCCGTAAATATTTTCCTGATTCAATCACAGAAAAGAATTCAACCATGAGTTTTATGTAGTAGAACTTCTGCAACCGGTGGACACTCATATATCACATATTAAAGCGTATGGTCTGTTTCCAAGTATGAGTCGACGAGGAAATTGCTATTCAACACCGCTATGGAATCATTCTTCAGCAGCCTCAAGAAAGAAAGATTCGTCGAAATATCTTTAATACCCGTGGAGAAACGAGGACTGAGATATTCGATTATATCGACGTGTTTTATACCCGGGCCAGACGCCACTAGCATCTGGTAAACATGAGTCACGATGAATATATAGAGCAGAAGACAAGGTTAGGCCAAGCGTCTACTAGAGCGAGTCAATTCCACTACATAGCATGCTTGTCATGCAAGTTCTGAGTGGATTTCTTGATCTTAGTTGCCCTCTGTGATTGCGCCCTTGCGAGTCTTTCCATAACTCTGAGCTCTTTAGCGGATAAATTCATTGCAGTTTCCACCCAAAGTTCAACGATAGAATATAGATCATTGTAACTTACCGTATTCTCTAGCTCTACAATCTTGTCGATAGCTATATAACTGTTCTGATGGCGTCTATGTTTATTGATAAAAGCATTCATTCCATTTCTTCCATCACCCTTATCTACAATCTCATCAACTAAACCCATCTCATGGAATTCTTCTGCCGTATATACATGCCCGCTTGTAATGATTTCCTTTGCAAGAGAACGTGATACACGGCGAATTAACAACTGGTAAGCACCCATACCAGGAAACAACCCAAACATTATTTCAGGGAATCCCATCTGAACGCCTCGTTCAGCAATAACAATACTGCTAGACAAAGCAGCCTCCAAACCACCCCCTAGCGCATCACCACAAAGAAGTGATGTAGTTGTTATAGGAAGATTGTAGTTAATTACATTAGGGTAGACGACATCTATACATGCGACGCCATACTTTAGGAGAGAGTCACTATCGCCCATGGCTATGGCATGCAAAAATAACTCAAGATCACCGCCGTAATTAAAAATCCCTTCGCGACCTGAGGCTAAAACCTCATATTTTACTGGGTACAATTCATTATTTTTAAGATAACAACCTTCCCACTTACACAATCCTTGTTGATATCTTTTTAACTCCCTAAGC
>CALCCU010000161.1 GCA_937900515.1 uncultured Gammaproteobacteria bacterium
GTTGGTCAGTTCGTGAGGCTGCTATTTACACAGCCCTGGATATCACGTTTTTCACAAACGCACCACGCGTTAGATTCAAGCCATGAATACTACTGTGAATGATAAAAAAATGATTGACGGGTTACGCCATAAATTTGACAGATAACTAGTACATAGACTTCATTCATACGTGCAAAAAATGTACCGTTCAAAAATACATCAGGATTGCTGTTTATGCACGCGCAGTATCTCACAGCAGTCATATAGAGTTCGCCAGATAGACCGATAAAGGTTAATACAACATTTATTCACCACACGCTATAATCTAATGTCATATCTATTAATGACGAGGGATTTATCTTGGCATCAAATAAAGGACGCGCTTACTTCGCACTCGTTGGATACCACTTCAACCCCGCTGACATCACACACCTGCTCGGCATCGAGCCCACCTCTGTCGATGACGCCGGTTCAAGCAGCGAACTGGACAAACCAGTGATCAGTTCATGGGAACTATCGACGGATACTGTCTCTAGTGATGAGACTGAAGTGGATATTTATGCCTTGACGGACATCATCATTAAACAGCTGGAACCCATCGAAGAGAAAATCATTGAAGTATGTAAAAGCCACAATTTATCTCCAAGAATTGGAGCGGTACTGACTTTGTCTGTTGATAAAGACGAATCCAGCCCGGATGTGGGCTTCGGTGCCCGAACTATCCGTTTCCTGGCAGATATTGGCGCATTTATTAACGTCGAGTACGAACTTTCTGAGCGGATTTAATTTCAGCCGTTACCACCAAGTGCTTTTACCAGTGACTGCGCCTTCTTCAGCTGCTCCTCGCAGTGTTTTAAACATAGTGGTTGAAGGACGTGCGGAAAACATTCGATAATCAATTCAAACTCATCGGCAACTTCTTCTGCAAGCACAGCATCGTTTGTTAATTCTGCTAGCACATTTTGTGCTGTTGCCTTATTTACTCGACAGATGACTGCCAAATGGAAGGGCAACTGCTGCTCCATAATTACAATCAATCCAGTCTCATAAGACCTGATTGCCTCTTCCAGACGCTCTGGATTACCTTCTGATTCACCTAAATGATTCAATACTGCACCACGGTTGTTATGCGTAGCGGCTAACTCGAATGCGTAATTATCAGCATCGAGTTCTGCAAGTGCATTTTTATAGGCGACAACGGATTTCTGATAATTTCGATTTCCCTTGAGAAGTTTGCCATAAGCATGAAAAGTGGCACCAAGCTGATGCATGGTTGATGCCCATTCAAACGGCATCTTTTCACGGGTCCATTTCAGTAATGCGTTGGTATAGGCATCAATGGATGCTTTCAATAATTTCGAGTCACTCTCCTGCCTGCCGAGAGCTTGCATTGCAGTTCCCATGTTATATTGTGTTGACGCCCAGTCCAGTGGATGTTCTTCCTGGTTATATACTTCCAGCGCATTATTGAAACACTGAATTGCTTTTTCATACAATTCAACATCTCTCAGCTGTTGCCCGAGTGCCCCGAGAATATTGCCAAGACTAATCTGTGTTGAAGCCCAGCCAGCAGGGTCCAGCTCGCGATATTCTTCTGTCAGAGCTGACTCAAGTGCCTCACGCGTAGTTTCAAGAATATTAGAACTGAAGCGGTGCTGTTCAAAATTACCCCGCGTATGAAGAAAATTATCAGCTACGGTTACCTTGGTATCCGGACGAGCAGATTCTGCTAACTCTTCACTAAGCATGCCAATAGAATTAGCTATTGCAAGTTCTAAAGCCCTGTTGTCTGGGTAAAATATGTAATTATTTGAGTATTTCATTGATATCCGGGTCGGCACCAACAGCTCCGCCAAGGTCTATTTCTTCATCGGTAGCTTCGCGTATAGTCAAAACTTCCAAGGTAAAAACTACGTCTCTGCCACAAAGTGGGTTATTACCGTCGACTGTTAACGTTTTGTCATCGAACCGGGTAACGATAAAATTTCTGGGTTCACCTTTTTCATTTTCCATGGTGATGGTCATACCGATCTCGCGATACTCTTCAGGAACATTTTCGATGCGATCGGTAAACACAAGTGATTCGTCTCTCTCACCATATAACAGTTTAGTGTCAATTGGTATTTCGATGATATCACCCACTTTTTTGCCATCCAGTTCTTTTGTCACCTGTTCAGACATAACATCATTGACACCATGAACATATCCCAGAGGATAATCAACAGTAACCAGTACATCACCGGTTTTTTTATCGATGACCTTATAATTTATTTCAACGAATTTTTCGTTTTGTATCGTATCTGACATAACTAAAAAATACCTGTTATAGATAAAACTGCCTCAAAAGAGTGTAGCACCAAATATTTTCACTTTATCATCTTCGTAACCCAGAACCAGTCTTCCTAACCATTCACCTGGTTTTTTTTTGTTGGTTTGCTTAAACAGGACGGTTACATATTCACCGCGCCGGATCATGCCAAGATATTCATATTCCGTAGACAAATTTTTAGTCAGCTCGCTTCTGGCGAATTGCTTACCCATCTCAATCTCATTGGCACCCATCAGCATCGCAGCAGAAAAGTTTCTGGTAAATGCACCGTAATTTTCTTCATTAGAGTACTTAACCAGATCCGCCCACATCGGCAGTGCCAGCTCTAGTATCTCATCATCTGTTTTTTCAATAATATTCATCTAAACATCTCCATTAAAAAACGATTTTGTTTTTTAATATCATCTACAGCGTGGTCAAACCACAGTCTAAATAGATAAAAAAAGGACCAACACTCAACATGCCGGTCCTTTTTTAACGCAAATATGTTACCTGGCCTGAATAATCAAGCCTTTATTTGCTTATCCCTCTTCATCACCTACCAGGTGGTAAAGAGGAGCTTTCTCCATAGTGTACTCACCTGTTTTGGGATCACGACGAGAAACTGTCAGTACATGCCAGTTTTCATCATCAAGTTTCATCGCATCACCACGGTAATAGTAACCAGGCCAACGTGTCTCCTTACGGAACAAAGTATGCTGGAATACACTCTCAGAAGTAAGGAAGCGATGCTTCAGTTCCCATGCACGTAGTAGCTCATGGATATCTTCAGCAGCGACTTTATCCAGATCTTCCCCAAGAATCTTCATCTTCTTGAGACCGATTTGGAGAAGCTTATCGTTGGTCATGTAGTTTACACCAAAACCACCACAGTACTCGTCCATCAGCTTCTGCAGACGATCAAGCCCCTGCCTTGGGTTGATATAGTTTGGATTTACCGTACCTGCAACAATTTCGTTACGGCCTACAGTATAAGTTTCCAATGGCTTGTAGATTTCTTTTTTGCGGTCTTCAATCTGCTTGCTAGAAACCACAATGCCTTCACCCTTACCATCATCAATATATTTACAGGCGGCTTTTGCAGACAAACGTCCTTCTGTGAAAGAACCTGAAGAGAATGCGTGTGGTGTACCACCAACAGCATCACCCGCGCCAAACAGACCTGCTACTGAGGTCATACGGTTGTAGCCCCAGAAGTATTCTGGTGGAGATACATCTTCCGGACCTGAGCACCATGCACCACAACCTGTTGCGTGTGAACCCATTACGTATGGTTCAGAAGTTGTTAATTCAGGGTTCTCATATTTAGGGTCAACGTCAGTTGCAGCCCAAAGTACCGCCTGACCAACGGTCATGCCTAAGAAGTTGTGCCAGCCGATCTCTTCAAGATGAGGATCCTGGAATGCTTCCATGGTCACCATGTGAATTGGACCGCGACCGGCATTGACCTCAGAGATAAATGCATGGTTACGTAAACAGGTCGGTATTGGTTTGTGGGACAAATGCTGACCTTCCGTATCCAGGTATGCTTTACCTACCATTTCCGTAAGTGCCGGGAACCATTTGGATTCGTACTCTTCGCCGTTACAATTCTGGGTGTAGGTCTTGAGATGCAGGAAGTATGCACCTACAGGACCGTAACCGTCCTTGAATCGAGCCAGCACGATACGATTTTCCATTTGAGTCATCTTCGCGCCTGCTTCGATCATAAGACCATACGCAGATCCAGATGACCATGGTGCGTACCAGACACGACCCGCACCTTCACCCACTGAACGTGGCTTAAAGATGTTAGACGCACCACCCGCACCAACAATTACAGTTTTGGCTTTAAATACATGGTAATTACCGGTACGAACGTTAAAGCCGACTGCACCCGCGACGCGGTTCTCCTGGGCTTCATCCATCAGCAGATGGGTTACGCAGATACGGTTGAATACCTTGTCTGCTGATTTTTTCGCTGCTTCTGCAACAATAGGCTTGTATGACTCACCGTGAATCATGATCTGCCAGCGACCTTCACGCATGTATGAACCCGTCTCAGGGTTTCTCATCAGCGGCAGGCCCCATTCTTCAAACTGGTGAACAGCGGAGTCAACGTGACGCGCCATATCAAAGGCCAGATCCTCACGAACCATACCCATCA
>CALCCU010000162.1 GCA_937900515.1 uncultured Gammaproteobacteria bacterium
CTTCCAATAGTTGGTACCGTTTTAGGTCTGACCATTGGTATGAAATTGCTTAAAACTTTTGGTAACAAGATCTAATCTGACTTACCAATAATTAAGAGGGTAAATAAATGGAAAATGCGACACTTACACAATATACAAGGCAGTTTCTATTGTTTGCCCTCTTATTTTTATCTTTTAATGCAAGTGCAACATGGCGATATGTAACATTCAATGGTGGCCCACCATCAGAGGGAAGCGTTCCATGTGGTACAGTCGCAACTACTAACGCCAACTACAATATAACTCCATGCGGATTTACTACTCGTGGCCCTCAATACTACGAAGGCACTCAAACATTTTTCGGTGTTGTCTACGAAGTGTATGCAAACAACACACCGGGCGGTGATTTCTACGAGGTAAGAACACAGAGTTGGCCGATGGGCGTTGCCTGTAATGGTGAAAATTTTAACAGTACAGGAAACTGGAATTATAACGAGTCAACTAATTTATCCTGTTTCGTACCTGAGCCTGTAATATGTGAATCTGGAACGGTTGTCTCATCGGGAACATATCCATTAGGCACAGATGAAACCGCTGTAATAGATCCAGTTGGTTGCTCAGATAGCTGCATCGCCTTATTTAATGGCTCGGGTTCTGCTGTATATAACGCTCTCGAGGACGGTGTTCTTCATTACTGGGCTGAGGGTTCGTTTGTCCTCGATGGCACTCAATGTACTGGTGGAGAAGCCACACCACCATCCACACAGACTGTAAGCACATCAACCTGCCCAACAGGTCAAGAAGTAGTCGATGTCTCAGGTGTTCTTATGTGTCAATATGAAGGCGCTACTACATACGACATCAGCGAGTCAACATTTCCCGCAACAGATGGCAGCGGTGATTCCATTACAGTCCGTACAGCAACATCTTCTGATGGTTCGGAAGTAGTTAAAACAACAGTCACCGCGCCAGACGGAAGTACCAATATTACACTCGAAGGTAGTACTCCAAGCGCGATTACAACTTTTTGTGGAAATAACCCAAGCGATAGTATTTGCACAGGTGAATCCACTGTTGCAACTAATATAGAAACACTTGGAGATAGTATTGACGGACTAATTGAAGAAAGCGGTCAAGCACCAGAAGTAAATGAAAGCTCAATCTTCAGCGACACAGGTATGCAGATATTCATTGATAATATACCAACAATACCGTCACCTTCTTCAGTCACTACACCAGATTTTACCATCGGTGGCGGTGGAATATGCACAACTCAGGCTGGACAACTAGCAGGTGTCAATTATGGCCTTGATATATGTTCCGCTGTAGACTTCTTACGCGATGCCCTTTATTGGTTTTTCGCTATGTTCACCATAATTTATATATTTATATACGCGACATCATTAAATAGGGGATCTGTCTGATGCCTGTATTACTTGGTTTACCATGGTTGGCGGGTATCCTGATCTCTGGATTCACGTCTTTAGTTACCTTCCTCGGAACATATTTAACCAAAAGAATAGCGGTAATTACTGCTGTCGTCGGTTCATTGGTTGCTTTACTCGCAACATTCACACTAGCTGCAAATAGCGCCATTTCATCAGTCCTTGTCTCATATCCTACAGGTTCACTTGCTTATGGGTTGGCAATGTTACCTAGTAATACCGACGTATGCATTGCTGCAATTGCTACTGTAAGAATTGCGGGTTATGCATATAATTGGGGTTCAAAGATTGTTCAACTAAGGCTCTTTTGATGTCTGTCTACTTTGTAACTGGTAAACTTGGTGCGGGTAAAACACTTGCAAGTGTAGGTCGCATCCGTGACTATTTATTAAAAGGTTCTAAGGTCGCGACTAACTTAGACATCTATCCAGATAAACTTGTAAATTCAAAAAATAATATTTCTCTAACTCGATTACCTGATAAACCAACACTACGCCACCTGGACGAATTGGGGAAAGGCAACGAACAATATGGTGAAGATACAAATGGTCTAATCGTATTGGATGAGCTAGGCACATGGTTCAATAGCAGAAGCTGGCAAGATAAGGAAAGGCAAAAAGTTATTAACTGGTGCCTTCATGCGCGGAAGTTAAACTGGGATATTATTTTTATTGTTCAAGACATATCAATAGTAGACAAACAGTTGCGCGACACATTATGCGAGCATCTCGTTGTTTGTAGGCGTATGGATAAAATATCAATTCCATTTATAGGAAAGCTTATCGGCTTCATCACTGGCACAAGACTAAAATTCCCAAAAGTTCACATAGCTGCTGTCCACTATGGTGATACTGAATCAGCTATGAAAGTAGACAGATGGATATATCGGGGAACGGACTTGTATAACGGATACGATACCCAACAAATATTTACAGATGGCCTTGAAGAAATAGATGGAGTTGCTACTGATTGCAGAACATCCTATACCCAATTATCATCATGGTTAGTAAAAGGAAGATATTTACCATACTCCAATCTAAAAGAATTGTTCTTACATCATTTCGCCATAGCTCTAAAATATTTGCTTGTACTGCTCATTTATATAACTGCAAAGATAAAAAATAAAGATATCTATCAGGTTGCACACGAGTGGAAAGTTCTGAAACCACTTAAATCAACCTAAAAAGAGGGGTTTTTTCCTCTTTTTAGATAAGATCAACCACACATTTTTCCCCTGATAAACGCTTTTTTTTCCTCTTCATTAGTTTCTCATATCCATAACATCTCCCTATAAACACAAAAAATACCTTGACACCTGTATTAATCGAGGTTCATTATCTGGTCAAATTGATGACAATCAATTCATGGGTGGTTAAGTGTTTATGTTCTTTACCAGTATTTACGAGTCCAACTACCCGCTCGACAATACATGCAAATTGATTGCTGTTTAATAGTGTTTACTGGTAAAGAACACCAAAGGGTTGAATATGATATTTTTAACAGACGGTTCAGGCGCGATATATCGCATTGATAAGAAAGATGAAGATGAGGTTATACTTGCGATTATCAATAAGCATGGACAAACAATATCTGAGACCTGCATACCAGCTTTTATAGCTGAAACTTTAATCGAAGAATATCAAGAGGTAGACAACGATGGAAATTATCAAAATTGAGATTGTAGACACAGAAACACAAGTAATATCAGGGACATCGAAAGCAGGTAAGCCGTACGAGATGCATCTTCAAGCTGCATATCTATATACAGGTGCGCCATACCCTGAAAAGTTCGAGGTTATACTTCCCAGAGCAGAAATCCCCGGTGAAGCACCGTCACCATATAAAAAAGGTATGTATACGCTAGATCTGACCAAGTCTATAAGCGTTTTTAATGGACGGATTAACCTTTCACCTTCCCTAGTGCCTATTGCTGCTAAATTAAGCGCGTAGTAAACGTGCTATTATCGTTATTAATTATCCCAAAGAGGTACACGCGCAGCGTGTGCCTCCTTGGTCTTGTCTATTAACGAGGTAACTCCGACAAATGGCAATGAATATACAAAAATTAATAGTTAGGGCTGCGGGACTGGCTAATACTCACCTGCTAAAAACACACTGGCCTCTATTCGGAACGGTTACATACCGAGATGGCGAACAATGGGAGTCAAAACATATTTCAAACTTAATGGATAACTACAGGGTTTTCATCAAGCGCAATGGTCATCCGAATGAAAAGCTCGTCTACATCTGGACGGCTGAAAATCACAAAGATAGAGATTATATCCACTATCACTATCTAGTATGGATTCCGAATGGTGTATTGCCACCAAGACCAGACACGACAGATAAAACGAGGAAACCATGGTGGCCTTACGGCAGGTCAAACGTTCAAAAAGCGAGAAGTCCAGCTGGCTATATGGCAAAATATCTAGCAAAGTCAGATGAAAAATTAAAGCTAAAATCAAAAGCTCGCCGTTACTCTATAAATGTCAGGTCAATAGTTACCCTGGACTATCTTAAAATTCCCTCATGGTTGGCTTACTATTGCAAATATGGCGATAAAATAAGGCGGGTTGCAGGTTGGGGTTGGGTAAATTTCACCACTAACCGATGTTATGATTCACCATACAGATTTACAAAAGAAGGCGGACTACTACATATAGGTTTTAATGACAATAACGACGGTTGGACTGGGCGATGTCATAAAGCACTTGATGAATTCGATAGATGGTTAATCAGTGTCGGCCAAAAACCATACAGATTGTCATATTATATTAATCCGATTACCCAATATGCATCAGTCGAAAAGGTTCCTCACTACTCTCAGGTGTCAGTCTAATGAATATTAACATTACTCACTATCCGCACCACCTAAACGAGAATTTACAAGTAAGACTAAACCCACAAAATTGCAAATTATATATATATAATACTCAAACGGGCGAGTGCACAAATGAATACCCTTCACTGATAGAATTATATGTATCATCATTTCTCAAATTATTAAGAGGTAACACACTATGACTGAATTGGATGCACTAACAATACAACAGCTGATAACAGGATTCGGTTTAGTAGTCTGCTTTATTCTAGGTTGGTTAGTCGGTCAACAAAGGTAATTAATCATGACCATAGAAATCATTGTATACTCAGGTTTAATGGCGTTTCTCTCTGGCTACGCTATTGGATATGTCTTAAAGGCATTAAAACAAATGTCAGAGAAAATTTAACAGAAGGAAAATAATCATGTTTCAATTAAAAAGAAGTTCTAAAGTTGCTATCGTTGCTGCACCTGCTGCACTGTTAGCATCTGCTAGCTCACAAGCTGCTATTGTTGCTGCTGACGTAACCTCTGCCCTTGGCGGTGTAACTACTGACGCAACGGCAATTTTTACAGTTGTTCTTCCAATAGTTGGTACCGTTTTAGGTCTGACCATTGGTATGAAATTGCTTAAAA
>CALCCU010000163.1 GCA_937900515.1 uncultured Gammaproteobacteria bacterium
GCCTTCTCCGCCGCCTGCTTCTTCATGACGATATTGAATTTTATGTGTTCCTGCGGCTAAATTAATGGAGCCTCTATGTGAGTCACAACTGCAAAAACCATGATTATTATAATAGCCCACAACTCCAACGTCGCTCAAATCGATAGCACTGGTATCGCTGGTTGAACTAACAGATTTTTCAATAATCACTTCGACAGCATCGTCACCGTCTACGGAAAATTCATAAATGCCTGTTTCTGGAATGGTAATCCAGCCTTCTACGACTGTAAGAAAATCATCTTGCCCGCCATAAGGGTTATCATATCCTTCTATAACTGCTATTGGTCCACTGCCATCTTTGTTTGCATCAATGGCATATGTTGTGACAAACGTGTTAAATTCACTATGATTAGCTGGGTGGCCAGCAGATTCTCCTGAAAGGTCATAAGTTGTACGGGTTAAATTAACATATGACGAACTAGGTATTCGCTCTGAGATTATTCCTGCTGGTCTAGCGCAGTTAACTTTGTTTCCTATACTAGTATTACACATTGAATCAGTTACTGGTCTCTCTATAGATACCCATTCCCAGATACGATGAGTTGTATCATTTAAGACTCGCATTAATGGTTGACCGCTATAACTTAATGATACATTTGCAAACAGGTGGCGAGTACCATTTGCTGGCACACTGTAAGGAGTGTAATTGCTTATATCATAACCATCTATCGCAAGGCTATTATATTCTTTACCCCAGCTATGCGCATCTTGGGGAATGAAGCTGCGAGTTAGAATAGTGCTAGATGTACTATCTGTTGAGCGGTATCCGCCATAAAGTACTTTTCGAAGTGCATCGATACGGCTCGTAGTGATGTAGTTAAGAAAGTCACCACTCCATATTTCGTTGCCTGTACCTGGACATTGCTTATTTGTTGTTTCTGAGACAGGCGTGAATTTTCCTGAAGCATAGTTATAACATTTGAAAGAATCAAAATAACCAAAATAATCTATTTTTGAGGGGGTATAGCGAATATCTAATTCACCATCATTATTTAAGTCGGATGCATCATTATATGCTTCATAATAAAGTTTGTGATCGCGCCCCATCGTTACCATCACTATAGGAGGTACGGCAGTGTTGAGGAATAGAGGCGATTGTGCAACAGCTGCTACGGCGCCATTTGATAATAGAAGGCTTATAAGGGTTGTTAATAGGGCTTTGTGGCCTAATTGTATAATATTCATCATTTTACTCCTTCCTTTGATTATCGCTTGTAGGTACTTTGGAGCATAACTACGGCAGTGTCAGTGCCACCAACTGCACGACTTGTTATTCGATAATAACGCCTATCAAGAGCCACTCCAGCCTCTAGTGAGCCTCCAGCATCTTTAATGGGTGCTAGCTCTTCGATAATATAAACGGGAGGGGATGAGATATCAGATAAGGTACTAGCAGGATAGGTTTTAACTTCCCCCGCTGCTGACCAAGTAACAACCCCTTCATTCCATCTTGGCAAGCCTGAGCTTGTTGGTTGATATAAGCCAGCGATTGTGCCATCAAAAAGCGGAAGTACAGGCGTTGTTCGGAGAAATGTTTCTCCAGCTCTTAACCCTGCTTCAGCCGCCTGAAATGCCATATTGCGGTCTTTGTAATTACCAGCCATTTTTTCTTCTAAAACGGTGGTATTCATACTACTTACAGCAAGCAATGACATAACCAATAACATGACTAAACTTACGACTAATGCTACGCCTTGTTGTGAGTATTTAGTTAGAGTCAACATGGTTATTGCACCCTATTTCTTATTGCTATAGTCGAGGTGAAAACTCGGCGAATCCGACCATCGGTACCTGTGAGTTCAGCACCATTATAATTTACCTTTTGATCGCTGGTGGTTAAATTAGTTTCTAGCGTTTGGGCTAAAATACTTATCCGAGCACTAACGACCTTATCCCAATCAGATGCATCATTGATCGTTTTAGCCGTTACGTATCTATCTACTGTGTTATTCGCGTTATCATCCGCACCATATTCTATTTGTAGGTTTTCTATTCCCTCTACTAATTCTATAGGGTTTTGTCCAGAGGTAGATCTTGTTTCGTCATAGCGATATAGGGCAGGATTGCCTGCAGGATTATTCCTTATATAGTATGTGAACGATGAATAGCGAAATAGCTCGCTGTCATAACCATAGTTTTTAGCTTCGCCTGTACCACACGCACCAGTGCTGATTGGATCTGAGTATGATTTACAAAAATGGGAAGTCTGATTATTGCTTGCTGCATGAGCTATGGTCTGCTGGTTACTACCGCCACTAGGATTAGAAATTTTCTTTGCTCTAAACACATGAGCATCTTCACAGTCGGCCACCATAAGTACATCGTCATCATGGATATTACAGGTATTAGGTGAATATACTTTAATATTGGCATTTGAGCTTCCTACATTACCGACCAAGTTAGCGCCGCAGCCCGATCCTCGTTGAATAGTTATTAAATCAGTTCCTGGTACAACTGTACCTAATGAAGCCGAAAAGGAAGGTGTGGGGGTTAAGGTGCCTGACTCATCATTACTGCCGGTAACTATAGTCGTAGGGCTCATCGATGCTGGTACAGGAGCATTAGCTACTGTTTGAATATTCATATTATCTATTGTTCTGCAGCCACTATAGCCGGCAGCACGAATATCTCGGCTGAGAATTTCAAGTGCAAAGCGTGCATTTTCTTGTATGCGTGAATGTGCTTCTGTTACTCGCGCAGTTTGTTTATTGCTTACAAAAACTTGAATTGTACCTGCAACTAAGAGTAAGCCCAGAACCAGCGCTATCATTAACTCTATAAGGGTTAAGCCTTTCTGATGCGATTTAATATTAATGCTGCTCATCGTTCACTACTCACTGTAATGGTCTTAAGACTGGCTGAAGATGAGTTTTCTGCACGAGCATCATCCCATTGAACAGAAACTGTTACTACATCGCCATTGACTACCACGCCACCACCGCCACTTGGTAAGTCATTATTTATTTGTGTTATCCAAGCATTGAGATCTTGGTTTTTTAATCCCGAACCAGTCGGCGGTGTGGTAGTCATGGTAAGTGCATAACTTTCACCTCTGTTTAATCTCATGCGATCAATTAAGTCGTAGGCTAGAATGGTTGCTGATGTGCGGTATTGAGCACTGTGATTGTTTTTAAGGCTGTTCATTTGTAAGCTAGCAAGGCCGAGTAAACCTACAGCCAAAATGAATACCGATACCAGTACTTCTAGTAGTGAGAAGCCATTTGTTTTTTTTATTGAATAATTTTTCATCATGAACAGCTCGACAAGTCTGATGCTTCGGCAACTCTAATTCGTCCAGAAGGTGAGATTACAAGGCCTCTCGCGGATGAGATGCCTCGATCATCGCAAAGAGTGAATGTTGAGTTAAAGCCCATTGCTAAACCTGTAGCATCATAGGTAATACGGTTTGCAGTCGTGGTTGAGCTAGAATCGAGAGTATTGCCATTAGATAGCCCGCTATGAACTCTAATTATGGCATCTGTACCAGAATCTAAATCTCCTTGGCCATCAACATCCTCAAATACAATCCAGCCATTTTCCCAGCTACCCCCACAGCTAGTTTGGTTATTACTTTTACACACCGTTACTGTTAGGGAGCGTTTAATAGCCTCACTTCTGCCCAAATTAAGTGAGGCTGAAAAATCATTAACCTGTGTAATTAAGCGATTATCCTTAATCATATTAGTAAAGCTCGGTGTAGCAATTGCTAGCAATATAGCTGCGACAGATAGCGTTATGATTAACTCTATTAGTGTAAAGCCGGCAATTTTTTGTGACTTTGT
>CALCCU010000164.1 GCA_937900515.1 uncultured Gammaproteobacteria bacterium
TTTCTTTCTCGTTCTTCTTCGCTAGATTCTCTAGTCTTTTAATTCTAGTTTCTTCACTTAATGTCATTTTTATCCCCAATTAAATTGCGCGCCGCTCTCGCTCGAGTATTTGCTCATCTGACACACCCATGCTTCTATATGATTCTATCCTAGTTTTCATCTCATGCCACTCGTCAAACATCAGATGATCAATATCAGGAGAGAAGCCGCCGCGTAACGGGTCACGGCTTGCGTGCCAGTCAATTATTCTGTGGCCGCCTCTTCTATCGCTTTCTGCATCAGCGGCCGCCTGCACACTATCAAACCTACCGCTTTTAAGTCTGCCATATATTGTTGATTTAGACTTACCGGCCGCCTTTGCTATAGTTGCAATACTCATCATTACGCCGTGATAGTTGTATTTATTTCCCTCGTAGCTCATCACTCACCGCCCTTAACGCTGTTGCGTAGTCGTGCTGATTCTGTATATAAGAATTTAGAGAACATATTTACACCGCCATCCATATCTTCTAGCTTGTCCGACATTCTCTCTAGTAAATCAGCATCATGTAGTGCTAGGCTTTGCTTAGGTGTTTGATTTGCTACGCATATCATGGTGTCATAAGCATCAATATCCACAGACATGCCACCGCTATTATCCTCGTATGCTTCTGAGGCGGTGAGGGCGCATGCAGTCACCAAGGCGTTTACATGGTTAAGTGCTTCATCGAGTAATTGCTCACCCTCTTTAGCTCTCTTTTCACTTGGAGCTGCCGAGTTAAACATTCTACTAAGAGAGGAGTGCCCGTTATGCGATAAATCCCGATCAATATGCGCCTTAGCTTCTGACAGTTGATGTTCAAGCACTTGTATTTGATGGCTCATTTCATCTAAGTCTTGCTGGTAGACTTCAACAATTTGCAGTCCAGAATCAGCCTCAACACGTCTTTTTAAATAACTCATTGCATTAACTCCTTGACTTCATCTACTGACATGACATGAACTGTCTGCATATTCTCAGGAAGAACCATTGGGCAGTCACGGCGCTCAAACTCAGGCGCTAATTCTACCCACTTGCATTCGCCGTGCTGGTCAATGCCCACCAATGCCCGGCTAGTCGTGCAATATATGCCCGCCGTTACGGTCGCCACTAATGTGCAGGCAATAGCAAAACCCTGTAACCCATCTTTAATTTGCTTGTTCATGCCTCGTCAAACTCCTTTTTAGCAATTGAACGCGCTAGTATTTTCGCTTCTTCATCTAGCATTGTCTTGAGCATTATTATCGCAGTCCTGCTAATCACCGCCTCATCATTGACAACGCCAGCAAGTAAGGCATTAAAGGTCGCGTCCATTTCTTTATTGTAAATAGCTTCTGTAACATCACTCATAGAGTAGCCGTTATAATTATCGTTAAGTATTTGATCTGCTATACCTGCTATGTGAGTATCTGTAGCTATCTGTTTGTTCATCTTCATTCCCCGTTAATTAAGTACAGCTACATAGTAAACTATAATATATGTAGCTGTAAAGTATTATTTGCGTCTTAAGTTAAATAGTCGTGTTATCTCGGCTTTAATCAAAGGCTGTAGTTCAGCGTTATAGGCCTCTATTATCTCTATGCGCTCATTCTGTCTCTTTGATAAAATATCGCATGATATAAGGTATAGCTGCATCCTGATGGCACTCTTGCAAGCATCGTCTAGTTCATAATAAGAAGCCGCTCCCGAGAGAGCAGCTTTTATATGGTGGCTAGGCTTTAATATCAAAAAGGCAGATCGTCAAAGTCATCACCCTGTGCCGCGTAATTAGGCCCCGCACTTGGTGATGCTGGTTGCGGTGAGTGGGCTTGCTGCTGGTTGTCGCTTGAGCCTTTACTGTCAAGCATGGTCATTTCATTGCCAATAATCTCAGTCGAGTATCTATCTGCGCCGCTTTGATCTTGCCATTTCCGCGTCTGAATGCGCCCTTCAATATAGACCCGCGATCCTTTGTGTAGGTACTGTTGAGCAACTTCACCTAGACGATTATTAAGGCTTACTCTGTGCCATTCAGTACGTTCTTTGCGTTCACCAGTTTGTTTGTCTTTCCAGCTTTCTGATGTTGCTAGGCGTAGATTGCAGATGCTGCCACCGTTAGGAAACGCTCTGCTTTCTGGCTCTGCTCCGAGTCTTCCTACAAGAATTACTTTGTTTACGCTCATTTCGTTATATCCTGTTTAATAGTTGATTTTTAAATTTGGGATCTCACCTTTAGCTATCGCCGTGACGATAAATTTAGCAAGCGTTTCATCTACGTTATGTAGTGCCAGTGCTGATACTATTTTTCTGTTTACTTCGCGCTTATGGTTCGTATCGTTTTCTCTTGCTAGCTTGCTTAACCGTTCTTTCTCAACCGCTGCAAGACGGTCGCTTTCAATCTTGTCAGCTATAAACTTAGCCTGTCTTTCTGCAATTTCAGTAGCTTCTTTTGCTGCTTCTGCTCTTATTGCATCATCACGTTCTTTTTGTAGCCGTATTTCTTCTGCACGTTCAAATGCAAATACCTTGTTTACTAATAGTGCCTCATCATGGCAATTAGCTATTTCTATCACTAACGAAGCAGCATCTTCTATCGCTTTCTTCTCAGCTAGAATCACTGCTCGCTCTTCATTGTATGCAGTAATTAAAGCAGTGAAAGGGCTGTTAGCTGCTGATAGTCGCTCACTTATTGTTGCGGCTCCAGCTTCTACCATTATTTTATAGTCGCGTGACTTATCAATACGAACCCGATCCACTTTCTTTAATAGGCCAGCAATCAGAGAAGCCTTGTCTTTAACGTACTTGCGTTCAGGCGGGTTATTCATATCAACATATAAGCCTTGATATTTAACCGCCTCAGCTTCTAATTCCTGGAGCGCTTCTTCCGTTGTCACTTCCTTAAATATTGCTATATTCATTTTATTCCCCAGTTAATCGTTTTTTAGCTTGATCTTTGCT
The DNA here is from genome assembly GCA_937900515.1 of uncultured Gammaproteobacteria bacterium. GTDB lineage: Bacteria > Pseudomonadota > Gammaproteobacteria > Nitrosococcales > Methylophagaceae. Next base: position 2,957 of record CALCCU010000164.1, read on the forward strand.
TGTTGAGAATTTAGCTTGATTAAACTTGTCTAGCCCACCCCACCACAAAGCAAGATCAGCTAAGCTCTTGCAGTTATTAAGGTCGGACTGTATTTTGGATTCATTATCTTTCTTACTTTCGACTATTGCTGCGCTTGCATACTGAGCGTCATCATCAATACTTGGTACGCCTGCCATGGCTTGTAGTCCATAGCGTTTAGCATAAGTAACCGCGCTCCCGTATGACTGCGGATCACTCTTGACCGCTGGCAACTCAATAGTGCTTTCTATCCACTGCCCTGACTTATGAATTAGTCGAGTTGAGACGGCTATACGACCATCAATAAACTCCGCACCTTGAATAAAGCACAAATCATTATCAGCAAATGGTATTGATACCGCCTGCATCACACTAGTCAAATCGCTATAGCTGCTTTTAAAGAACGGGTTAACCGCGTCTTTTTTAGCTCCCCCCATTTGAGATCTAGCAAGAACCAAGGCAGGAGACAGTTTATCAATCTGTTCTGATGTATTCATTTCTTTGCATCCTGTTTTGCTTCTACTTCATATTGATACCCGTAACCCGCCATGTAATCACGGCTTGCACCTTCCGGGCATAATGCGCCACCTTTACACGCTCTTATGCCTGCTAGATATTCCGGTCTTTTATTTTGCTTCATTTCTTTCCCCTAGTTAATATA